>CALUTA010000032.1 GCA_944323585.1 Candidatus Gastranaerophilales bacterium | reverse complement strand
AAAAATCAGCCGAACAGTAAATCATTCGTCTGCCAAAAGTAAGCCGGTCATTATGACCGGCTTACTTAATATTTAAAAGTTTGTTTACGTCTTCAGGTGTTGTGTGTGTGGTCAGTTCATCAACCCATCGGTTCATATCCCTTAATTCACGTTCTCCATAATGGTTTGTTTTTATTTTTGGAATCGCCTTTATAAATCCGTCAACTAATGTCCAGAAAAATGCAGCGGCGGGGTTGACCATTTCATAATAAGAATCGTAGGGAGTACGCACAAGAACATAATCTGAATAATAATTTTTAAGATACTCTGCATATTTTGAATGATGACCGGTTAGTTGTTTTCTGTTTTCCGGTCTGATATTCGGTGCCTGCGCTGTTATTCCATCTTCGTCAATATATTTTTCTGAGTTATGAAAAACTTTAAACGTCAAAATATCAGGATATTTACTCCCCCTAATCTGATTTTTTGTTGATTTATCCCTGAACATAAATCCGCTGTAAGGGGGTTTTAAAGAAAATAAATCTTTTAATGTATGTTTCTGCCAGTATAATTCTACGTTATCGCCGGTTCCGGCAACATAATCTGACAATTTTTGATAAACATCTCCGGCTGATATATCAATAGTTTTGCCGGTTGTTTCTTCATAAACCTTTGCATGCGGAATGTCCTTTTGTAAATCCTTAAAAATTTTCTGCACTGATTTATGAATATTACCGCCGAAGGCGTGTCTTTGCAGATTCGATTTGTTTATTGTTAAATCCATAAAATCCTCTTTTGTTACAGTCATAATACTACAAAAACAAAGAACCTTGCGGTTTTCTCTGCTTAAATGCATAACATTTTGTTACAACTTTATTTTTAATTAGAGTTAAGATGTTTCAGGAAAAGTTTACATTAAAAAAGCCCTTTTTATTATAGGGCTTTTTTTATTCTATTCTGTTATTGATTCGCCTTTCGGGTTGTATATTTCCTGAACCACGCCGTCTTTTGAAATTATCAATTTAGGTTCCTCAATACCTGCCACGGCCTTCGTGTAGTCATAATCATAAGTTATTTGAGTTCCATCTTTCATTATGATGTCATACGGCCCGTTGCGCATATCATTAATCTCCGCTACATCAGGGCAAACTTTTCTTATGAAATTTTCAAAGTCTGATGAAAATTCAAAGTTTTTATCTGTAAATATTTTTGCAAGGTCAGACCCGCTGTAAATTTCTCCTGTGCTCATATCTGCTGCGACAAATTTGTTTGATTCAACTATTTCGCCGTTTTCATTCTTTTCATAATTTTTCGTTGAAACAATATTCCCGTCTTTATCATACTTAACTTCGTGTTTTAGTGTTCCATCTGCATTTGTAATAGTATCTCCGCCTTCGTTTGTTTCAAGGTTATAATCTGATGTTATAGTATTTCCATTAGAATAAGACATTGTCATTCTGGAGACATTTCCGTTCCATGAATAGACTGTTTTTGTCCCGTCTTTTATACATTCAATTGAACCGTCAGGATATTCCTTAAACTCTACTCCGTTCTTTTTAAACGCATCAATTAAACTTTGCCTATCATCCTGTGAAAGTTTAGATAGAGGCTCCTGTTGGCCTGAGGCTGTCAAATTTTTCAACATATCCTGAACAGCATCCCATGCTTTGCCAATCAGACCTTTTTCTTCCGCCATTTGAGCTATTGATGCATCTTTAAAATCACTTTTATCAACTATACCATTGTTATTGAAATCACCGAATATGGAATTACCTTGTTGTGTCTGTGTTGAATTTTGAGGTTTTGCTCCCGAAACGGGGTAATTCTGCTGTGCTCCGACACTGTTAACACCAAGTTCTGACATATTTAATCCTCTTGTTTTTATACCTCTCTTAAATATAAAGTATTTTTATAAAAGATAATTGCGCCAGTTTTATTGTGCAACAGGCGCCTATTCAAATAAGGGCTTGACTTGTCAGCCTATTTACATTTCGTTACGTTTAAAAATTTGCTTTGTGGTAAGATTGTCTTATGGAAAGAAAACCAACAGTTGCAATAGTCGGACGGCCGAATGTCGGTAAATCCACATTTGTCAATCGTCTTCTGGGCTCAAGAAACTCTATTGTTGATGATCAGCCCGGTGTTACACGTGACAGAATTTATTTTGATGTCGAGTGGCAGAACAAACCTTTTACTGTTATTGACACGGGCGGTATTGTTCCGGGGGACGAAGACGAGATTATGATTTCGATTTTCGATCAGGCAAGAATTGCCTGTGACGAGGCCGACAAAATCGTTTTTCTTGTGGACGGAAAAGACGGGGTTAATCCGGTTGATTATGATATTGCAAACATTTTACGGCAGTCCGGAAAGCCTGTTATTCTTGCGGTGAACAAGCTTGACAATCCTGAATCGCTTTATATGATTAATGATTTTTATTCACTTGCACTGGGCGAACCTGTCGGGATTTCGGCACTTCACGGAAGCGGCGGGGTCGGCGATTTGCTGGATATTATTACGGAAGATTTTTCGGATGACTTTGAAGAGCAGGAAGATGACACCATCAGAATTGCGATAGTCGGGCGCCCGAATGCAGGCAAATCTTCAATAGTAAACAGTCTTTTAAACGAAAACAGAGTGATAGTTTCTGATATTTCCGGCACAACCCGTGACAGCATAGACAGCCGCATAACTTACAAAGACAAAGATTTCATAATTGTCGACACCGCCGGAATCAGAAAGAAAGCAAAAGTCGAATACGGTGTTGAAAAGTTTGCGGTAGATAGAGCTATCCGCTCCATCAAGGACTGTAACGTTGCCCTTCTTGTAATTGATGCAAAAGAAGGAATTTCCGATCAGGACAAAAAAATCGCCTCTATTATTCTGGAAGCCGGAAAAGGTATTATTATTGCCGTAAACAAATGGGATTTAATTGAGGATAAAAAAGCCAATACGATGAACCAGTTTGACAAAAAATTGTCAAATGAAATTCCGTTTTTGGAGTTTGCGCCGAAGATTTATATTTCAGCCCTGACCCGCCAGAGGCTGCCTCAAATCTTTGAAAAAGCGGAAGAAGTTTATGCACAATGTACAAAACGTGTTTCAACAGGGCTTTTGAACAAGGTTATGAAAGAACTGTATGCCTTGAATCCGCCTGCAACTGTCAAAGGCAAGCGCTTAAAAATTTTATATACAACACAATCCGGAGTCTGCCCGCCGACTTTTGTAATCTTTGCAAACAATGCGGACTTGCTCAAAGACCACTACAAAAGATATATTGAAAACAAACTCAGAGAAGCCTTCGGATTTTTCGGAACCCCGATAAGGCTTGCAATAAGAGAACGCAGCGAAAAAGATAAATAGAAAGATTTTACACCAAAAAAGCCCCGAATTTCGGGGCTTTTACTATTTGAAGTTTGAAAAACTGTTATTGGATTTTTAGTTTTCGTCATTCTGAGGCCTTAGCCGAAGAATCTTACATTCTTAAAGCTTTATTCATCTTCCTGACGTTTAATCATTCCTGATGTTACAGCATACAGTGCCGCTGAAATTTCTGCCGTTGTTGAAAACGGGCCGTATGATTTGATGAATTTTGCAACATCAAATGTGTTCAAATACTGCTGAAGCTGTGCGCTTGAAGCTTCTGTAAGATTTGTTGTGTACAGGATGTTCTGGATATAATTCTGAACTTTTTCCTGCACTTCTTCTTCTGTGTAATCGTCGTCTGATGAAGACAGTTCAACTTTATCGCCTTCCTGTTTTTCTGTTTTTTTAGATTCTTCTGCGGCTTTCTCGTCTTCTGCTTTTTGAAGTTTTTCTTCATCCTCTACGGCTGCAGCAGCTGATGTGTAAGCTCCTGCTGATACTCCTGAAATTTCCATAAGTTACCGTCCTTTCTAAAAATATAGTACATGTCGTTTATCGGTACGGAAAAATAAAAACTTTAGAATTTATTAAGAAGTGTAAATTAAACTCTATTTAACAATCCCTTCGGTTTCGTTGTACATAATCATGTAAAAATCAGGGCTTGTCATATTCGGATTGCGCTTCATAAATTTTTCTATGTCGAATTTTTCAAGGTATTTGTCCAATTTTTCAACAACTTTCGGGCGGTCTTCGTGCTCGGATTTAAGGTTGGAAATGTATGAGTTGACCATTGAGCGGATTTCATCTTCCGTCAAAATAGGCATTCCGCCGAGTCTGACTTCATCGGGTTCTTCTTCTTCAAGGTATTTTTTAAGTTCTTTTTTAGGGTCTTCTTTTTGTCTTTTACCGCCTGAATCAGAGGATGTAGAAGAGGATATTGCCCTGTTAAAAGGATTGTTGACCGAATTAAACATATAATTTTCTCCTGTTTTTGCTTATTTTACGGCAGATTTAAAGAAAAACTTTAATTTTTTCGGTTATTTGGTTTAGGTTTCAGGAAAGATTTTTTTCTCAAGAGCAGAAATTATAAAGTCATAGCGTGCTTTGTCATTTTGAAACCACCAGCCTATAAGGGTTTCAAAAGCTGTTGCCTGCCGGTATTCATTTTGATTTGAACGTCTGCCTATGGGAATAGGAAGATTTCTGCCTCTGCGGGCAATTTCTTTTTCTTCGTCCGTCAAAATCGGTGTGAGTTCTTCTTCCAGAAGAATTGCCTGAAAACTTCCTTTTACCTTTGCTGTTGTAATTTCGTGGAGTTTTTTTGCATTGTTCGTCATAAGAATTGTCTTTTGGCGAATTAAGAGTTCCCAGAGAGCGTCGCCTAAGTATGCATAATTCCTTAAGTTGATTTCTTCCATAAAATCAGTTTACAACAAAATGAAGATATTGAAAAATCAGTTTATCCATGTAAAAATTCTCTTATCGAACAAAGGGGAGAGAAAATGTCGAAGAAAATATTTTTTGTAATCTTATTAAGCTTTTTGTCAACGGGAGCATGTTTTTCGGAAACAATTTTGTCGCCCCAGACTATAGAAGACGAAGTTATTCATGTGGAAAAGCCCGTTCAGGCATACACTCTTATGGACAGGATAAGAAAAGACCGCAACACGATTTACAATGTCCTAAACCTTACCCCGACACAGATCTGCAAGACCAGAGAGATTGAAACCGCAAGATTTGAAGAGATTTCTCCGCTTGTAGATGAACTTTTGCTGATAAGAAAACAAATAAGAGATTTGTGTACGGCAGGAACCTCAAAAAGAGAAATAAATTCCCTTGAAAGAAAATCTTCTAAAATCGAAAAGAAAATCAAAAAGATTTGCGATAAATACGACAAATGTTTTGAAAAACTTTTGAATAAAGAGCAAAAGAACAAATACAAAATGGTGCAGAAATTGCGGTTTGAAGATCTTGAAAAGCTCAAAAAAATTGACAGATACGGTAAAAAACAATCTGATTTAAGGCCTTTCGGATACGGCATCAGCCAGCCGGCATACCTTGAAAATTTGAACGAACAAAGATCCTTCAGGAATAAATGCAAAAAGTTTTTTACAAAGGAAGAAAAGCATTAAGATATTGTTTTTCAGGTAAAAGCTTGTTTATCCGTTAAAAATCTGCTACAATCCGTGTATGAATGAAATAATAGACGGGTTAAAGGAAATCGGCTTAAACAGCTATGAAGCAAAGGTTTATCTTGCTTTGTTAAAAAAATATCCTGCAACGGGCTATGAAATAAGCAAGCTGGCCGATATTCCGCAATCACGGGCATACGACACCCTAAAGGCGCTTGAAAATTCCCAGATTGTGATGAGTTCCAACACAAAACCCGTCACTTATACTCCGATAAGACCGAAAGAGCTTACAAAACGCTACAAAAGAAAAATAACTTCAACTCTAGATTTTCTTGAAAAGAAACTGCCGAATGTCAAGGACGATTATACAGAGCCGATTTTGACCGTCAGCGGAGGCAATGAAATCAGACAAAAAGTTATCGAAATAATTAAAAATGCCAGACAGGAGATTTATCTTGAAATCTGGTCGCAGGATTTTAAATATATAGAAAACGATCTGCTAGACGGATATAACAGGGGTTTGGATATAAAAATCGTCGGGTATGACAACTTTGAATGTATGTTCGGCACGGTTTTTAAACATTTATCTTCCAGAGAGATAGAACATTCTCTTGGCGGAAGGATGATTTTTATAACAGCCGATAACAGTGAAGGTTTGTTTGGTAAGGTTGAATCCAAAAAACACGAAAACGTTACGTCTATCTGGACAAAAAATGAAGATATTGTGTTTTTAATAAAACAATTTATTGTGCATGATATGTATTTGATAGACATTGAAGGACAATTCCCGGAACAGTTGAAATATTTCTACGGCAAAGGACTGAAACGGCTTAAGGACAAAGTTTTGAGTAGCAATGCACATTATCGTATTCATTAATTGTTCGTTTTAATGCGCAAAATTTTTGTAGATTTCTTTCAGGTAATTTGCGTCCTGAAGCTCTGTTATAATCCGGCCTTTTTTCGCTTCGTTTACATATTTGTTTTTAATCGGCACTTTCTTGTCTGCTTTCATCAGGAACCATTCATATTCAATATCGATATGCCCCAAATCCAGTGCTCTGTATTCTGATTTGCATAAGTCATAAGCAAGAACGGTTGCGGTCGGGCCGAGCGCAAGAATAAATAAGGTGTTTTTAGGCAGAGTATTGCAGGCCGCCAGGATTTCCGGATATTTTGTCCAGGCATTTTGGGGCGGACAAATAATCCTTTTTATTGATTTTGCATTGCTGAACAAATCGTTCTGATAACCCAGTCTTGAAGCTTTTCCTTCTACAAAAACAATATCCTTGTTTTCCCAGAGTTGTTTAAATTTTTTAAAATATTCTCCGCAATAGCTTCTGTCATTTGCACTGATGTATGGTCGTGATATTTCCGCATCATAGTATTGTTTGTTAAAATTAAGCAGAGTATAGATATTTTGTCTGTTTCTGTAGTGGTATTTTCTCCAAAAATCAACAGCATCATCTCTATAATGATCAAGATTTCCGAAATTGTTCGGTATGCCCGTCATTACACTTTCATCATCCGTTTGTAAAATATACTTAAGTCTGTCTGCAAGTTCTTTTGAATAATTTTGAAACGGCAAATTGTTGCCAAAAATCAAGTTAAATTCTCCATCTCCGAATCTTGCAAGTGACTTTTGTGAATTTAACAGAATTTCAAGAGCTTGATTGCGTTCCATTACCTTTGGAATATCAGTATTTGTTCCGGCTTCATAAGGATAATTCTGTTTGGCTATAAACTGTTTGCTTGCCAATTTTTTTGGCAATGTCAGTTTAATGCCCAAAATTTTTGCCTGAATCCTTTTGCTGTCCTTAGGATTATTAATATACCAGATATTCTTTTTAATAAAATTTTTTATATTATTCAAAAACATACGCTTTTATATAAAATTATTTTTATTCTTTAGGAAGATTATACCATAATTAAAGATTATTTTTTAAGGGTTGAATAGTGTGTAATTGATCTGATCGGAATACCTGTTTTTTGTGATATTTGTTTGATAGTCAGGCCTTGTTGTTTGAGGCTGAGGATTGTGTTTATTTTGTTAATTCTGCGATCTTCAAAGACAGTTTCCATACCATATTTTTTTAATATTTTGTTGAGAGTCGGCTCTGCAATATTAAGCAGATTGGCTGTTTTGTATTTTCCGAGTCCCTGATTTACAAGATCAAGAATGCTTTTTTTCAGGTTGTTGTCAAGAGTTTCCTGAAGTTGATATTTTTTTATGTATCTTCTTGTTTTATCTTTTCGCCAGCCCATAAGTTCAGACAATTCGTTTGCGGAAGTGCTGGTTTGAATGTATTCATTCAGAAGTTTTTCATTTAATTCTTTTTCCGGGTTTGGTCTGGAAATTTTCAACTGATAGCGCATATTGCGGACGCTTGTACTTTTTATTCCGGTCATCCTGGCAATCTCTTCGTCAGAATAGTTTGATTTTAAAAAATTCAGGTGTTGTTCTTTTTTTATGGCTCTTAAACCTTCAGGAAGATTGATTTTTAGCCATTTAATAATGGTGTTTTTATTTTCAGAAATTAATTGAGAGATTTCATTTATGCTTTTTCCCTGTTTGATAAGATCAGGCAAAGTGGAGTCAAATTTTTGTTTTAAATCATTTAGTGACGGATATTTGTTTCGTCTGGGGGTTTTTAGTGAAAACAGTTTTATCAGTTTATAAATTCTTTGTTCGTTTATTCCGTGAAGAGAAGCAATTTCTTTTACGCTTTTGCCTTCCATTAGAAGCGTTTCAAGTTGAATTCTTGAAATAATAATATTATTCAGTTTGTTTTTTCCTGCAAAATTAATATTTTGACTTTGACTGTAATATGGAAATGTTTGTACGGGTATAATTTTCATGGTTACTCCTGGTTATCTTTTAAAAAATAAATACTTAAGTTATTACAGCGGGGTATTTTGAATAAAATAAGATTGAGGAATGCCCTCAATCTTATTTGGAGCGGAGGACGGGACTCGAACCCGCGACGTCAACCTTGGGAAGGTTGCATTCTACCACTGAATTACATCCGCTTTTTTAATTGAATTCTAGCACAAAAAAATATTTTTGAAAGTAAGAATAATTAATATAATTAAACATTTACAAATGTGTACAATTTGGTATAATAGACTAATAAATAAGAAAGGAGTTTTTATGAAGAAAAAATTTATAATTTTATCAGCAGTAGTTTTCGGGTTAATCGGAGTATTTGCGGTTACGAACAGCGCAATTGCCGCCCAAACAACTAAAAGCACATCCGGCAAGGCTACAAAAGCACAGCTTGACAGACTTGCAAGAGAAATGCTTAAAGCTGCCGAAAACCGTGACAATGCTGCCCTTCAGGTACCGTTCAGGAAAATGGCAGAGCTGGGAGTAGAATCTGTTACGCCGCCTGAAGTTCATGCTAAAAGAACTCCAAATTGCCCTCCTGTTAAGATGGAATTGAACGGCAGAACTTTAAGCGGTAAATTGTGCGCCAGAATGAGTTATGAATACGAAGGAAAAATTTACTGGGTCGGTTACTGCAAATAATCAAAAGCATATTTATGTTGTTAATAATGCGGCGGGTTATTTGTCCCGCCGTATTTTGTTTTAATAAAAGAAATACCGCAACAAGTACACTAATTGCGGTTAATTCCTTTCCAGATTTAAGAATATGTTACTAACTGTCTGATGATGTTTTATATCTGTAACTCAACATACTGTATGAGCCAGAAGTGTCGGAAGAACTGTCGTCGCCGTAGAATGTTGACATATTTGTTGCGAATTTATGCGTAAATTCATCCATTTTTTCCTGTTTTGCGCTGTCAACCGTGAAAGCGGCAATTTCAGCGTTAGTGATTCTTCCGTCTCCGTTCGTATCCATTTCGTCAAAATGTTCAAGTATGTTGTTAATAGTTGAACTTGACAGTCCGCTTGCACCGGATAGGGCAAGTTGTGTGAATTGTTCTTTTGTCAGCCCCTGCGTAGAGAGGTTGTTTGTCAAAGTGGTCATTTCATCTGAAGAAATTGTTCCGTCGCTGTTTTTGTCTATTGTTGCAAAGTTATTTTGCAGATAAGACGCAAATGTTCCGTTTAATATAGTTGCGTTTGATGTATTTCCGCGTGCGTCCAAAATGTTGTCCAGCGTAACGCCGTCATCATATTGTGACGCAATTACCGAATATGCATTGGTTAATCCGGCATATATACCCGATAAAGAACCGTAATTTGCCATAATTTAAGCCCTCTGATTACTACCTTTTTATTTTTATGCGGATTTGTAAAGCCCGAAATTAATACCAGTTAAACTCAAATCTTTTTATATGCCGTAAATCCGTCATGATTATTCTAATGATTTTTTCAATTTCGTCAACCCCATGAAAGATGTTTTTGTAAAATTATGTTACAAACAGCCCTTTTTTATTTAAGAAAATAAAAGTTCATTCCGACATAAAAAATGTGAACAGACAGTTTTATAAGGAGTGTGTTTTATGGATGACAAAAAAATTCTGGATATGGAAGATTTGATGATAGATTACGGCGAAATGACAAGCTTTGATTTTAATTCGCTGTCTTTTAAAGAAATGCAGGATTTGCAAAATATAACAGGAACTGACTATGCCGAGCAGGCAATCCCGTTTAAATACGGCAAATTCGACATTATAGATTTGTTCCATTCATTTATTTCACAGAAAAATTCATAAAATAACAAAAAGTCTTTGAGGATTGAATTATGGATATGAAAGAAATTTTTGAAAACGGCTGCTTTTCACCCGTATGGAACGAAGTTGAAGAAAAAGAAGTCTATGTTCCGCAAAGAAAAGATTTAACAACGCTTCTTGCCGAGCTTGAAGATATCAAAAACAATATTGACGATATAAAAGCAAGGCAGTGGCATCTGGCAAAACTGATGAAGTTTCATCAAGAAGGCCTCCCGCTTGAATAAGAAGAATTAGCCGAAATATGGCAAACCTCTCTTTTGATTACAAAAGAGAGGTTTTGTATTAGTCTTCAAAAATATCTTCTTCCAGAAGCAAATCGTGCCCGATATTGTGCATCAAATTCAGATATCCGCCGTAATAAAAATCCATTGCAGTCAAATATTCGTTCAAAATTGCCTGATGGTTGTTTTCTGTCCAGATAAGATTTATCAGAGAAATTTGACCTTTTTTGTACAAATCTGTTGAGGTTTTGAGGATTTCGTCGGATTCTTTGAGGATATCTTTGTAATAATCCATATTCTGGCGGGCATATTTAACGTTGTTGTAATTTTGTTTCAGGGTGATTTTGAGTTTATTTTCAAAAGAAGCTTTGTCCATTTTGGTTTTTTCGAGGATAGTTCCGGCTTTAGCTATATCGGGTCTGTATGTGTAAAAAATCGGAAGTTCAAACCCGCCTCCGACAAAAGCCCCGGGCCATTCGTTGCCTTCTCCGTTATATTTTACCTGCCAGGCCATCCCTCCGCCTATCATAATATTCGGGATTCTCTGACGCTTTGCAAGGATGTAATCCTGTCCGTAGGCTTCTATGTTGTTGTCTGCAATTCTTATTGAATGACTGTACTTCATAGCTGTTGCCTCTATGGTTTTGTAAGGCGGAATTTGAATATCAAGAATTGTCAAATCATCTTCAAACAGGGAAGATTCCTGTGTATCATACATTTTGTCGCTTGAGGGAACGTTTATAATTTTGTTGAATTCAAACTGGGCATTAAGAAGTTCTGCTTTTGCTCTGTTAAGTTCAATAAGCTGTTTTTTATATCTTATATCGGATTGAAGGTTGTCAATTTTGAAATTGGGCTGTGTTTGGGATTTTGTTTTAGCAATATCACATAAATCTTCAAACAGGCTTTTTCTTTTCTCCATAATGTCTTCAATGGACTTGAAGTAAAGCACTTCAAAATAGGCTCTCATAACCCTGATTTTCAATTCGTGTTCAGTTTGGCGGATCTGGTTTTCGGTGGCTTTTTTGCGGGCGATTGCGGCTTTTTTTCTGACCCCTCTTTTGAATGTTTCAATCGGGAACATAACCCCTGCCTGACTTGAGTTTCCTGTTGTAATCTTGCCGAGCAGAATATTTGACTGAGCCTGCGGGTTTTGAAGCCTGTTTGCAATTTTGATTTCCGAGTTTGCAATATCAAGTTCTTTTCTTTTTGCTTGAAGGTCGAGGTTATTATCAAGAGCCAGCCCGACAGCTTCGTCAAGCGAAACTCTCACAACCTGCGCAGGGGCAGGCATGCTGAATATTAATAAACATACTATTAAAACAAAGACTCTCATTGGTATCAATCCCGTAAGATATATTACCATAAAAAGTATTCGGGGCAAATAAAAAAGCGGGCTTTAAGGCCCGCCGGTTTACAAAATTCAAGAAGGATTGTTCAAAAAGCACTCATTACGGGTTTGCCTGCAAATTCGATTAAAATTTCAATAACTTTCGGCATCTGGCATACGAAAGAATAGTTGCCTTTAGCAAGAGAGCATTTTTTACAGTCGCAGCCGATAGAATAGCATTCCAGAGCCTGTTCTGTCCATGATTTTGTAATAGAATTGGAAATCTCCCCGTTGGTCTGGGGCTGAAAAGCATTTGTTTCGGATAAATCAACCTTTTTCATACTGTTCTCCCCCAAATTGTTACTAACCCCGCAACTTTATTTTAATCGTTCAAGATACTTTTTTAATCCTTCAAACAGAGGATTTGGTAAAAACAAAGCCGTTATCTTCAGCTAAGAAGAGTAATTTTTGCCATCCTGATGTTGTTTGATAATAATTTTATTTTAATATAAGATGTAATTAATTACGGTAGAACATATGGCAGAAACTTTTCAGGAATTAATAGCGCAAATAAAAGACCGGCTGGATATTGTAGATGT
>CALUTA010000031.1 GCA_944323585.1 Candidatus Gastranaerophilales bacterium | reverse complement strand
GATTTTTGGTAGGAGACGGCGAAGATTCTATTCTTGAAGTTTGCGCATCTCTTGAAAAAACAAAAGGACTTCCAAGGGCGGAAAGAATTAAAAAACTTTCTGAAATTGAAGGCGTCTGGTGTCCGGATTTTTCGAAAGATGTAACAAAAAGAATTGCCCAGTTAAAGTATGAAACAGCGCTAAAATCTTACCCGATACCTTTTTCATCCTCAGTTCATGATAGAGCAATTGTCGAAATCAGACGGGGATGCGGGCGTATGTGCAGATTTTGCCAGCCGGGACACGTAAATCTCCCGATACGGGAAAGAAGCGCAGAAGATATTGTTAAAATTGCAAAAGATCTTGTTAAAAACACAGGATATGATGAATATTCGCTCCTGTCGCTTTCTTCAAACGATTATTCAAATATCAATGAAGTTATAAAAGAACTTGCGGTCGATTTTAATGAGAAAAAAGTTTCGGTATCGCTTCCGAGCCAGCGGATTGACGGGTTTAACCTTGAACTTGCAAACCTTGTCCAGAGTGTCAGAAAATCAACAATGACGCTTGCGCCCGAAGCAGGTTCTCAAAGGTTGCGTGATGTAATCAAGAAAAATATCACCGAAGATATGATTTTGAATGCTGTTTTGACATTATACGAAAACGGCTGGTCAAAGGTTAAATTGTACTTTATCTGCGGGCTGCCGACAGAAACGTTGGAAGATATGGATGAAATGGCGGAACTTCTTTCAAAACTCAAATACAGAGCAAAACTTATAAAGAAAGAAAAAGGCCTTAATCACGGACTTGATATAACCTGTACACTCTCGATTTTTGTACCAAAACCATTTACACCTTTCCAGTGGCACGGCCAGATGAATTTAGATGAAGTAACAGAACACATAAATTACCTCAAAGAAAAAACTTCACACCTTAAAGGGGTTAAAATCAATTACCACGACAAATTTGTGTCAAGAATTGAGGCTGTTCTGACAAGAGGTGACAGAACCCTTTGCAAATATATTGAAGCTTTATATAAAAAAGGCTGTTATCTTGATGCCTGGGGTGAATACTTCAACAAAAACATCTGGCATGAAACTGCTGAAGAATGCGCTCTTTCATTACAAGAGCTTGCTGAAAAGAATTACGACACTGAATCTCCGCTTCCGTGGGATTTTATAGATATCGGGATTGATAAAGATTGGTTCAAAGACGAATACTGCAAGGCTCTGGCGGTTTCTCTAAATCCAAACGAGCAGGCAGCCTCCCACATTGTTCCAACCTGCGAAAAAGGATGCGTAAACTGCGGAGTGTGCAAAAATTTAAAAACACATAAAGTTCTTGCCTCCACATTCAAGGCTTCCGAAAAAGCACAAAAACTTGATTTCACACCAATTGATCCGCATACGCACGAAACAGATAAACGTGAAGTTTTCAGATACAGAATTAAACTCACAAAAACAGGGATTCTAAGATACTTCTCACATCTTGACTGGCAGAATACATTCTTAAAAGCTCTTTCAAGAAGCGGGCTGAATATTGCTTTTTCTCAAGGCTTCAATCCGACAATGAAAGTATCAATGGGTGTTGCGCTTCCTCTGTTTGCCCAGAGCAAATGCGAACTTGTGGACATTGAAATTTATGACAGCCTTCCCGAAGAAGAAATCAAACAAAAGTTGGAAAAAGTTCTTCCATCAGGCGCCGAAATACTAAGTATTGTAAAAATTGAAAAATCGGCAAAATCAATTGATACAACCGTATGCTGGGCTGAATATGAAGTGAAACTTTTTGATGATACCCTTTACGATTTTGAAGATTTTAAGTATAATACGGATAGAGTTTTGACTTCTCAGGAAATTTTTATAGAGAAGAAAAACAAAAAAGGTTTAATTAAAAAAATAGACATCAAACCGTGTATAAAATCATACAAATTCAACGGAAACAGTCTATTCATAATTTTAAAAACCGGTCAGAACCTTGAAGGCGGAATACCGTCGCTGAGAGCGGATGTGCTTATGGAGCTTATAGCACCGGATGTCAAATTCGACATTACACGTACAAGGTTCTTTGACGAAAACAATCAAGAGTTAGAGGTTTAAAACAAAGGATTTTTTATGAACAACAAGAACAACAATGCGACTCAGGCAGCACCTAAAAGAATAGTTATTGCCGAACGTGATAACATTGCGGCTGTCCTTGAAGGGAAAAAAGTTACTGATTTTTTCATTCACAGAGGTGAAGTTTTATTAGGAGATGTTTACCTTGCAACGGTAGATAACATTTTACCGAGTATAGATGCGGCATTTGTAAACGTCGGAACAGATAAAATGGGATTTTTACACGCTCAGGACGTTATGGGCAAAGGCAGTTTGAAAGAAAAACTTTCTCCCAAACAAAAACTTATAGTTCAGGTTGTAAAAGAACCAACAGGCCACAAAGGCCCCAGAGTCACAACAGAAATCAGTCTTCCGGGAAGATTTCTTGTTTTGATGCCGAATGAACCGGGTGTCAGCGTTTCAAAAAAAATTGAAAATTCAAGAGAACGTGCAAGGCTTAAAGCCATCATGAATCTTATAAAACCCGTCGGAGTCGGTGTTATCATAAGAACTGAAGCTGAAGGCCAGAGCGAAGCCGATATTCAGGAAGATTTGGAAATTCTTCTTGAAAAATGGAACAATATTATTACGGCCGCAGAAACAATGACTCCGCCGAATCTTCTATACAGAGATCAGGATCTTCTCTACCGTGTAATCCGTGAAGCCTGCACTGAAGATACTAAAGAAATTATTGTCGATACTGCTTTTGCAATGAACAGAGTTCAAAACCTGCTTCAAAACTGGCACATGAACAAAAACATTGATGTCACACTCTACAAAGGAACAGAACCTCTGCTTGTGGCAATGGATATTCATAAAGAAATTAAAGCCGCATTGAATATAAAAGTTAATATGCCTTCCGGCGGATACCTCTTTATCCAGCAGACAGAAGCGCTTACGGTAATTGATGTCAACAGCGGCAAGTTTGTAAGCTCTGCAACACAGGATGAAACTATCCTCAAAACAAATATTGAAGCGGTTCATGAAATTGCCCGCCAGCTAAGACTCCGCAATATCGGCGGTATGATTATCATAGACTTCATTGATATGCTTTCCCGCGCCGACAAGCTTGCAATTATGGAAGAACTTGAAATTGCGCTTGAACCGGACAAAGCAAAACCGCAGGTCGGACAGCTTTCTGATTTAGGGCTTGTTGAACTTACAAGACACCGTCAGGGGCAGAGTCTTGCTGAAATCTTTACAAAAAAATGCCCGCACTGTCAGGGCACTGGCTGCTCCGTTATAGACTTTAACTTCGCAACTCCGACAGCCGAAGGCGAATACAGGGCAAAAGCCGCAAAATTAAAACTGCCGGTTAATAATTTCAAGAAAAATAATAATAACAACAAAAATAAAAATCAGCAGAACCAGCAGCAGGAAAACATTCAAAATCAACCACAGGAACAACAGCCGGTTCAGCCTTCAATCGAAGTTGAAAACCCTGCAACCGTTGCTGTACAAGAAGTTGAAAAACGTGAAAATAATAAAAAACAACGAAACAAACGCAAAAACTTCGAACGTCAGGAACGTGAACTGACCAACGAAATTCAGGCTGAAATTCAGGCAAATAATGAAGTTCAGACAGCAGAAACTATTATAAAACCGATAGAAGAAATTAAACCTGTCATAGAAGAAAATGCAAACATAAATCCTGAACCTCAAGCGCAGGAACAGGAAAAAGAAACTTCTACACAGCCTTCAAAACCTGAAAGAAAAACTAAAAAAATAAGAGGCAAACGTAACAAAAAACAGGAAACAGAATCAACACAACAGCCATCAGTTCCTCAGCCGCCGGAACAGCAGCCTGAGGCGCAGACGGCACAAATAGCGGAACCTGCTGCGGAAATTCAACAGGCAGAAGAACAGCCAAAGAAAACAAGACGGCCAAACAGAGGCTCTTCAAGAAAAGGCAGGGCTAAAAAAACAAGTGAGGAAAACGTTGAAACTTCAACATAAAATATTTTTAAAAATATCATTAACAATATTATCGGCAGCGGCAATGCTAATTATTGCCGCTCAGACCGGTTTTTGTGTGCCTGATGCGGCAAGTCTGCCGGTTCAACAAACAACGCAAGAAGCAGTACAAACAAACTCAACAACAAATCAGAGCACCTTACAAAAGCCGGCACAAACAAATCCAGATGCTGCAGCAAAAACAGAGCCATCCGATACAGACAAGGCACAGCAGGAAAAGAAAGATACCATTTTAAAATTCGTAATCGCAATGGCAGGTGTTCTGCTTTCCTCAATCATAATTTTTCTCGGACTTACAATATACAACAAATTCTTTGTCAACAAAAATATGTTTGCCGACAACAATTCCGATGACGTTTTGAACACTCCAAAAACTGTAGAGGAAGCGGTTACTTTTTACATAAAGAGGAATAAATTATGCTAAAACCTGCGTTCGGTGCAATAGGAATGCTTTTAACACTACTGATAATCGGCCTGATAGCAGTAATGACGCTTCCGATGCTCAAATCGACCTCAAACGGAGGCCTCGGCAACTCTTCTATCAACTATGAAAGCGCAGAAGATAAAGCCTATGAAATGCTGGATCAAATTCAAAAACAACGTCAGGAAGCTATTAAATACTACAACAATCAATAAAAGACCTGCGGATCTTGCTTATATTCTTCATACTGCTTATAAACTTCATTAAACAAAGTCTGCTTGTCCTCATTGCTTAACGATTTAAAAGGTTTAGGCGGATATCCGTTTATTTTAACTTTTCCGTTTTTATCTATTTCATAGTCTTGTTGAAGCGGATTAAAATTTTTATTATCATCCATTGTTATATTTTGAATTTTTTCTTTTTTATCCAGTTTAAAAGATAAAACCGGACTTTCTGAAGATACAAATCCCGAAGGATATCGCTTTGTTCTAAATATATGATACAAATTCATAAACTCCGGAGCTGCCTTCTTTACATGAACAGACTCATCAGTTTGCAAAATATGAATAACACTTTCAATAGTTTTTTCAAGATCTGAACGTTCTTTTGCGCTCATATTTTTTACGACACTATTTTCAGCAATTTCTTCCGGAAGATAAATTTTCTGGTTAGCTTTAAGCCCGTTCATTTTTTCAACAGTTGTAAGATTATTTATTTTTGCAATCAAAAGCATGTAATCTCGAATTTCACGGTTTGAAAGTTTTTCTTTTCCAAGTTCCTTACGTGCAAGACCCCACAACGATTCACCTTTTTGCAAAGTATGTACTTTTTTGCTTTTAACCTCCGGCAATGAGGCCATAACCTGATTAATAACAGCCTGTTCTGCAGAAATTTTGTTTGTCATAAAAATCCCCTTTTTGTTTTTCCCCTATATATTTATAAAAGGATTTCTAATAACAAAATTGTCTTTTATTACAAAAAATTAACAAACAAGCGGTTTATTTTTTTGTTTCAATTCCTGATTTTTGTGAATTATATCAAACATTTCCTTAAACATTTTGTTGTAAGGTGTCGGAATACCATGTTTCTTGCCGAGTTTAACGATTGTTCCGGCAAACATGTCAGCCTCTGTTTGTCTTCCGGCTTCCACATCCTGAAGCATAGAAGTTTTACCATCCGGAATCATTGTATGCAGATGTTCAATTGTTTTTTCAATCATATTTTCTGTATTATGCACCCCTTCGGCTTTAGCAATCAATTGAACCTCTTTCATAATATTGACTGCGAATTCCATGAATTTATCATTTTCAAGCATTTCGCCGAATGTCATTCTTAAGATTGCAGTAGACTGGTTTGCGCAGACATTAAGCATAAACTTAAGCCACAACGAATACCTCATATCAACCGGAATTTTATAATCAATTCCGGTTTTATCAAAATATTTTTTTACTCTTGAAACATTCTCAGATACAGCGGAATTTTCTCTTGAGCCGAAAACAATCGTACTAACACCATCATGAACAATATTACGGCCTTCCCTCATTGCGCTGTGTCCGATGAAATAAGAAAGAAGAAGCTTATCCCAGCCGTATTTTTCGGCGAGGATTTCTTCACTTGTCACCCCGTTCAAAAGCGAAAGGATAACAGTATCATCATTCACAAAATTTTTAATATTTTCTCTTGCTTCCGCCAAACCTGAAAACTTGGTTGCAATAATTATCAAATCAGCTTTGAAATCAGTTTCTGAGGGAAGAACATAGTTAAAATAAAGCGCATGCCCGTTAAAAAGAATCGGTGATTTTGTGTATCTTTCCAGCCGCTCTTTATCAACAAGCACACGTAAGTGCTCTTTATCATAATTCTGGAGCCTGCTTGCATAAATACTTCCGATTGCTCCGATTCCGCAAATTAAAACATTCTTAATATCTTTCATAATTTTTATTTTATCACTTTTTAAATTTTTAATTATGATCTGAATATAAACTTAATTTAAAATAAAATCAATTAACCGACCAGGTAACAATTTATTAATAAACACAAAAATTTCGGCAATCCTGAAAAGCACAAATACTTTATTAATACATAAGTGTAGTGAAAAAGGTGTGTAGAATAAATGGGAATAGATCTTAATCCCTATTTACGTGTAAATTCGACCGGCAGTATCCCTCAGCGTCAGACGCAGGTGCGATTCGGCACAATGCCACAAGACGACAGATTTGAAAGCAGTCTGCCGGAAAGATTCACGACTGAACAAGCTGTTACAAAGTTGATAAATTCAAACCCTAAAATCAGTTCTATCCTAAAAGAATCAGGAATACCTCTGAATATCAACTACGCAAGCTTCAAACCCGTTCTGGACAATCATTGCCGTGATGTGCAGAGGATTTCAAAAGGTATTGTGCAAAATCTTCCGTTTTCACTTAAAAACTTTGTCAACGAAAAAGCATTGTCTGATGCTTCATACCTCCACGATATAGGCAAAGTGCTGATTCCTGAGGAAATTCTTAACAAAAAGACAAAACTTAATGAAAATGAAACAAAAATTATGCACCAACATTCAGAACTTGGCTATGAAATCCTAAAAAACACCAACCTTGATAAAACAACACTTAATCTTATCCGCAACCACCACCAGAATGCAAAGAAAAGCGGGTATCCGTTTGTGAATAAAGATTTCAGAGCGGATTTAAACCTGCAAATTCTCACAATGGCAGATAAATACTCAGCCCTTACGGAAAAACGGCCGTACAAGGAAGCATTCACCCCTGAGCAGGCACTTACAATTATTTATGCAGATGTAAAAGACGGAAAACTCCATCCGTTTGTATTCAAGGCTCTTGCAAATTACGTAAACAGCGCGGATTATATTAATCTCAAAACGGCCTGATTTATATCAATACCTTAAATTTAAAATAAAAATTCATTTAGGGTTTTAAACACACCCCTTAATTTTGTCATATATCATGTTTATATTAAAATATAAATGATGAGTTTAGATAATCTTATAGATAGCTTTTTATCACCAATAGCCGACAAAATTTCAGGGATAATCTTTTGTTCCGTTAATATTAACGGGGTGGAAGTCCAGCTTCTCGTTGCACTTTTGATGGCGGCCGCAATTTATTTTACTTTCAGGACAGGTTTTATCGGAATCTGGGGCTTTAAACATGCCATAAAACTCATTACCAAAAACTATGAACACAAAGACTTAATTCAAAGGAAAAAGAAAGGTGAAGTGTCATCATTTCAGGCACTGACAGCGACAATTTCAGCTTCTGCCGGAATAGGGAATGTTGCAGGGTCTGCGGCGGCTGTTTCAATCGGAGGCCCCGGTGTAATCTTCTGGATGATTGTTGCCGGATTTTTCTCAATGGCATTAAAGTTTGCGGAAGTTTTGTTAGGGCTTAAGTTCAGACAGGTCCAACCCGACGGAACAGTTGACGGCGGGCCGATGTATTATATTCAAAACGGACTCAAAAACCACAAAATTTTCGGAAAATTTGCCCCTTATTTATCAAAAATATATGCACTTTGCTGTATTTTCGCAATGATTGGCGGGTGGAACTTATTCCAGATAAATGCCATGACAACTCAAATAACGGAAGTAACAGGCGGTGAAAACAGTTTCTTTGCGGAACAAAGCTGGCTTTTGGGGCTGATTGTGGCAGTAATTACTTATTTCACAATAATCGGCGGAATTAAGGCTATCGGAAAATTCACCTCCAAAGTAACCCCAGTTATGTGCAGTTTGTATGTTATGACAGCGTTTGCCGTATGTATATGCAACATGCACCATTTCCCGCATGCAATTGCTCTTGTTATTAAAGAAGCGTTCAAACCGCAGGCACTAGCAGGCGGAATGTTTGCCTGTATGCTCTGGGGCTTTAGACGTGCTATGTTTGCAAACGAAGCAGGTCTTGGTACAGCTCCGATTGCTTTTTCAGCCGTCAGAACAAACAAACCCGTTGTGCAGGCCTTCATTGCCATGCTCCAGCCGTTCGTGGATACTGTTATTGTCGGAAGCGCAACGGCTTTTGTAATTGTGATTTCCGGAGCATTTCTTGATTATACCGGGCTTGCCGGGATTGAACTTACATCAAAAGCTTTCGGCTCTGTCTGCCCGTTCTTCCCGATACTTTTAACCGTTATGGCAAGCTGCTTTGTATTATCAACCATGCTCTGCGGATCTTACTACGGAATCAAAAGCTGGAATTTCCTTTTTGGAAACTCAAAATTGACAACCAGAACTTTTCAGGTAATATATTGTTTATTCATTGTAGTTGGCTCTGCAATGAACTTTAAAAGCATAATAAACCTTTCAGATGCCTTTACATTATTCTTGGCAGTTCCGAATTTATTTGCAGTTTTCATACTTTCGGAGGTTGTCATAAAAGATTTGAAACGATATTGTAAAAAATATAATGTAGGATTATTCAAAAATAACACGTATAAACAAGGAGAGAGAAAAGATGAAACAACAATGTCTGGAGATAGTAAGACAAAAGTGTAACGCTTGCAAAG
This sequence comes from Candidatus Gastranaerophilales bacterium, assembly GCA_944323585.1. Taxonomy (GTDB): domain Bacteria; phylum Cyanobacteriota; class Vampirovibrionia; order Gastranaerophilales; family Gastranaerophilaceae; genus Scatenecus. Next base: position 3,605 of record CALUTA010000031.1, on the reverse strand, counting down.
GATGCGATCTGGCTAAAAACCGTAAAAATGTAGTTTTTGGCGACGGAAATGCAGACACTGCAAAAATAGTTTTTATAGGTGAAGCACCCGGTGAAATAGAAGATGAAAGCGGAATGCCTTTTGTCGGTCGTGCCGGACAGCTTTTGGACGAATTTCTGGCTGCTGCCGGTATATCCAGACAGGAAGATCTGTATATTACAAATACAGTAAAATGCAGACCTCCGGAAAACAGAGTTCCGACAGATGAAGAAAAAGCAGCATGCCGCAAATTTTTAAATGCTCAGATTGATTTTATCAAACCTCGTGCTATCATTCTTTGCGGGGCAACGGCTCTTAAATCTTTCGTTGAACTTGACAAGAAAACAACAATCTCTAAAATCAGAGGACAGTGGATGACTATTACGGTTGATGGTGTTGATTATCCTGCAATGACTATTTTCCACCCGTCATATCTTTTGAGAAACCATTCTCTTGCGGAAAATGCTCCGAGAACCTTGATGGCAAGAGATTTAAGAGAAATCAAAAACACTTACCTTAATGATGTTCAAAGATTTACGGATGTTGTTACAGGTGAAGCTGAAAATAAAGAACTTGCCTGTGTATAACTTTACAATAATTTCCTTTCATACATTCCAGTAAAAGCGGGCTTTGATTAAACCCGCTTTTAATTTATAAAAATTTAATCTACAATTCCGGGCTCAAGTTTTGAACCCGTGTACCATTCTCTGAACACATATTGAACCTTTGGCAGGCAGTATGCAAGAAGAAAACTGCTTAAGCCGACATTTGTTAAGATATTCAAAGATTTTACAACCTTTGCTTTTTTCGCAAATTTTTGAACAGCTTTAAATGTTGCGCCGGAAGAAGAAGCTTTTGAGGCAAAATCTTCAATCGATTTTTTAAAGTTTGCCAGTTCCTTTATATCTACGTAGGCTCTGGGGTCACGAATTCCGTTTTTCTTTAACTTCGGATTTTCATATATCATCTTAACTTTTTCAAATTTTGCGGCATATTTTGTAAATAAGGAGTCCGGATTTTCGTCAATAAATTTCAATAATTCTTTGCCGTCATTAGTTTTTGGAAGTTTCAGCGATTTATCCGCAATCTGCCCCAAAAATTCTTTATCAGCCAGCATCAGAGGATCAAGATTTACATCAAGATTAAGCGATTTGTTTGCACAAAAATCAAGGACTTTTTCAATATATTTCGGCGCAACATAGTTTAAAAACATCATCCCGAGCATTTTGAAACCGATATCAACCGCTTCATTTTTCTTTCTTGAGGTTGCAACTCTTCCAAGCGCATACCCTCCGTCAATTGCAGCCATTTTTTGATAAGTCGTAAAGTTCGCAACGGAAGATGACAGATTTCCGCAAAACGCAATTTTAGAAGAATTTGTCAAAGACATTGAAGAGAAAACGTCCTTGTTTAAAGCCTTGAAAGGAATGTTGCTTTGAGGCTTATTTTGTAATTCGACAGCCTTCTGTTTTTCTTTTTTAGCTTTTTGAGCAGCCTTTGTTTTTGCGGTAAGCCCGAACACCATTTTCGGAATAACAAAGCCCATCAAAGCTATCGGAATAGCCGTTGCAGCCGCGAATTTTACGGATAACAATTTTTCATACACTGCTTTATTATTTTTAACTTTTTTCAAATCTTCAATAGCAGTGCTTATTTCTTTAGAAAGTTTTTCGCTCAAATTCCCCTTCTCAAGTCTTTCCTTAAAGTATTTAACATTATAATCAATTCCCTGGCAATCAGATTCTTTGAAAAGTTTTAAATTAACATCGGGGTTAAACCCTTTTTTCTTAATCATAAATTTATTAATTGCCCACTCGACAAGCGGAATCCCGCCAAGCCAAACTGCTGAAGTTAAATATTCATCAATTATTCTTTCTCTGGTTGCGAGAAATGCAACATTTTTATCATCCTTATTTTCCTGATAGGTAAGGTAGACTTTTGAAGGGATTTCCACCCCACAATCTCTGAGGATAAGGGGGTAAACACTGCTTGTATTTCCGACTGCCGATATAATATTTGTAAATGACATTTTGTTTTCCTTTTTTCAATTCTAAAACTTTAATGAAGCCATTAATGGCAAAAAATAACCTTTCACGCTTTTGTTATCCCGAGAAAGGCCATCTTTTATTAGAATTGAATTGATTTTAAACTTTTGCGCGAACCATCAATTCACAGCCTTCCTCAGGTTGCTATGATGGTGATGATGAAGTTTTAAAATCATATTTTCCATTTGTTTTTCCCTACGGGGTTGATTTTATTATAAAAAAAAATATTTTTCAAGCATGGAATTATTTACTTAAATTGTTTAATTAAATCCATGGCTCTGTAATAAAGATCAATGACAGAATCATCATCCATTTTTTGTACTGATTTTGCTATATCTTTTTCGTTATTTTTTGTATAGAGCATTGTACGCACAACAGGGTTTTGCGCCATCTCAATAAGCCCGTTTCTTTTTTCACCAATTGCATCTTGCAACATTTTTTCTGCGGTTTTAATATCTTCAGGCTTGATTTTAAACCAGGCTTCAAGAAGTTTGCCCTTTTCAGCCTTAACCAGCGGTTTTTCATACGCTGTTGTTATGGAATGATTTTTTAATACAAAAGTATCATCCTTCAGACTTTTTGCTATATACAACTCAGAAGAATCAAGTCCTGAAGCTTTCAATTTTTCAAAATGTTTCACATATGCTGGCATTTGCGAAGCGAGTTTGCGCCCGTATATTTCGCTGCACAATTCCGTTGCGACTCGTCCGTTAATTTTCAAACCGAATGACGGTTTATTATTTAAATCTATAGAATTTACACGCATTTTATATCCTTTCGTAATGTTTTCTTTTGTTTAATTATCATAATCACAAGCCATATTTACCAGTTTGTTTTCGGCTAATTTTATATAATTTTCCTTTACGCGCATAAAGGCGTCATATAAATCTGCGTTTGAAGATATAGCAACCATTACCTTGTGTGAAATTTTAGGATTTCTCACAATTATATGCTGTAAATCTCCGTTTGAAGATTTTATTGTATCAATAACGGTATCATTCCGTCCATTTCTTTCGATTCTGTCGATTTTACTATTCATTCTGTTTAGATACTTTTCTCCAAGCATAAAAGACTCTGTCCACAATTTCTGCTTTAAGGACAATGAAACTTTTGAGCCGAATGAAGTATTATATGAAGGGGTAATAGGATTTACAAACATTTTTTCTCCAATCCAGAAATATATATGATATCTTGATTTTATTAAAGCTTGTGAAAATAATATTTGCGCTATTTCAGAAAATCTTTAAGTTTTTGTAACTTTTCTTCATCATTGCACTTAACAAGAACAGTTTTTTCTTTTGAAGTTTCGCCTTTAACTATCTCAAAAGAAGATTTTGAGATTTTAAAAGTTTTGGACAAAAATTCAATTAAGGCTTTGTTGGCTTTGCCTTCTACCGGCAGGGCAGTTATTTTTACCTTTACACCTTCTTCCGTCTTTATAATCTCATTTTTGGAAGAATTCGGAGCTATTTTCAGTTTTAAAATAAAGTCTTTTTTCTGTTCTGTCATGGTCACACCGCCCTTCAAAGGTCGCTTAGATGG
>CALUTA010000030.1 GCA_944323585.1 Candidatus Gastranaerophilales bacterium | reverse complement strand
TTCTGTAAATTTTGGAAATATTTTTAAAGTTTACACTTTACTTTTGCCTGATTGTATTTTATTATTTAGTTGTTATGGATAAAATGAAAAAAATATTTTTGTATTGTTATCTTGTTTTTCAATTTATATTATTGATATTTTGGGTTGGTGCAACAACGCTTTTTTATGTATTTATGCTTTTCTTTATTTATTCAGTAGAAAATATGAATAGTTTGTTATCATTTTTCTTGAATAGTTCATTTATTTTGGCCACATTAATTTACGGTTCAATTATATTTTGTACAATATATTCTATCAGAGTTTTGGTCAAACTTATAAAAGGCCAAACGGTGCCGAAAAACAAGCTTAATATTTTATATATATGTACTGTTATGGAAATTATTATATTAATATGTGCTTGTAACTTCAATTCCCTATAAATGATGAAATTTTTTCTTTTGGAATAAAAATCAATTATTTTATAATTATCGGAGATATTTTTAATTGTTGCACTTTACTTTTGGCTGATTGTATTTTATTATTTAGTTGTTATGAACGAAAGAAAAAATATATTACTTAGTATCTATTTAATATTCAAATACCTTGTATTGATCGCCTGGCTGATATTTGGGACAGGTTTGTATCTGTTTTTGCTGTTATTTTCTTTGTGCCCTCCCGGGCCTGTTAACAATACTCCGGCCGATTTTTGGGAAATATTTGTAATTCTTACCATAATCTATGCCGGAGTAAATTTTTCATCAATAAATTCAATAATTGGCATACAAAGACTGCTTAAAAATAAAACTTTAACCAAAATCAATTATGTCACTATACCAATAATGGTTTTATTGGAACTGCTGCTCTGTATAAAAGGCTATGTATTACTTAATTGAATATAAACTCATATAGCTGTTCTTTAGGGATTACTATTGTGTTGACCGTGTAAAAATTAGTAATCAGCCCGTTTTTCTGGACATTGTAAGCCCATTCGACCGTCCATCTCGGATCATTTTTGTTAAAGTCGTATGTATCTATTACATATGCCCTGAAGTTCCCTGCTTCGTCAATATAAGCGTTATAGATATCGGCATTTCCAAGCGCAAGTGCCAAATTTTCTGAACTATTAAAAGTGGCGCTTCCATTTACAACTTCATGGTTTTTAAGTTTTTGCAGATTTTTTCTTACAAAACTTTTCAGCTCTGTACCTGATACAATTGCCTGTGATAATGTGCTGTCCGGTTTAAATATTATCCCTTTTGCATCATTTACACCAAGTTGTTCCTTAACTTTTTTGCGGACAAACCTCTGCAAATCAGGGGTCAAAGCTGATGTTGAATTTAATAAATATCCGTTTTTGGAAATATATGCTTCACTCTGTTGGAAGTTGTATGCTGCGGCTTTCCATAATTCATCTGCGTCATAGCAATCTTTTGCATATCTATAGATTTTCATTCCATAATTTATAGAGCGTTTTTCAATTTCAGGAAAATCATGTAATCCTGTACGCTTATCGAGTGTAATTTTGCGTCCTGTTGTCCTGTTTTCTAAAATATATTCAGGTATTAAGCCTAGTATGCCTTGCAAAAATGTAGCGTTGTTGTTTCTTAATATTTCATTTTGTGCGTGCACCAATTTTTTTGTTTCATTTAAAAATTTATTCTTTTGATTATTATTATTATTATTATTATTCACCACACGCTGAATGTTAGCGATTGCTGTTTTGGCTTCCCGATTTTGGGATTTTTGCTGCTGATATGTCCTGTACAAGTTTTTATATTCGGTTTTGTCCTTAGTTGTAACAAGTTTTTGCAGTGTTTCGGCCTCTTTTTTATCGGATTCCTCCTGTGCTTCCAAAAGCCTTAAAAGTGTATCGTTGATTGCCGGCTCAAAACCTGTAAGGCTTCCCTCAAAATTGTTCTGCCCAGGCATTTCTGCGGAAGCATACGGGGCATCCGCTGTTGCCAAAATTGCTTTGGCTATAATTTCTCCGATTTGCCAGCCTGCTTCCTGAATTGCCTGCTCCGGCGCTGCTTTTTTTTCAAATTGAACATCCTCTGAAATTCCGCCGTATAAAGTTTGAACAGCTTCATCCGGTGTGTTTTCGCTCAGGTAATTCTCAGCACCCGACGGAAGCCCTCTGTAATGTTCTCTTACATAAGTTCCGTCATCTTTCACATACTCGTTTACGTGTACAATTTTTTTTGTCATAGTTAATTCCCTCTTCTTATTATCTGGTTTTTACTTTACTATTTTGAACTATTTTTAATAATTCCACAAGTCCGTATTTTTACTTAAGTAATTTTACGTACGTATTTTTACGGACACGAAAGGGCCGAATTCATGACTATGACTGAAAATTTAATATGCAAAAAAACTATTTTTTACTGCTGGTTACGAAGGTGTATATGCCGGCACCAAGTGCCAAAAGCCCGTTTATAAAGAATGAATTTTTAACAGGAGATTTAAAAACGGCAATCTTGCGGCAAACAAAATCAAGCCCTATACCGAAACCAAGCCATGCACCTGCAGTTTCAAGACTTTTTTTATACGGATTTTGAACCTGTGTTTTGGGGATGGGGATATTTGTATAAAGATTTCTGTTATTTGCGCTAAACTGTATGTTGTGAACTTTCATTTTTCGGGGATTTTATTACTAAAATTTACTCACATAATTGATTCTAGTATAAAACAAATCAAATGCAACATGGTTTACAGGAATTTTTTTTGTAATTTTTCAAGAAAGATTTTGCCTGCCGGAGAGAACACCTGATATTTTTTCCAGACGATATCGAGTCCGGATTCAAGCTTCGGTTCAAGCGGGCGAAATACTATTCCGTCAGACTTTGAGGTATTTATAAGTTTGTCCAGCGTGACGGCATACCCCATTCCTGCTCTTACCATAATTGCAGCGTTGTACACAAGATTGTAAGTTGCTGTGATATTCAGATGGTCAAATTCTTCGCCGAACCAGTCAAGAAATCCGCTGTCTGCCGAATATTTTTTTGACATCTGTCTTGATGCAATGAGCGGAACATTAAGAAGAGCTTTCAGAGTAACGCTGTTTTTAGAAGCAAGCGGGCAGGCAGAGGGCATAATCACACCCCAGACATCTTTTTCAGGGAGCGTAATGTTGTCATACTTTGATAAATCAATCGGCTGGATTAAAATTCCAAAATCCAGAAGACCTTTATCAAGTTTTTCAATAACATCTTCTGCATTGCCGCTGTGGATGTGGAATTTAACGGCAGGGTATTCGGATTGCATATCTTTCATAACTTCGGCAATATATTTCATTGAATCAGTTTCACCGCAGCCGATATAAATATCCCCCGCAATAACATCACTGATTGATTTGAATTCTTCTTCGGTTTTGTCAACCATCTGAACAATTTCTTCGGCACGTTTTCTTAAAATCATTCCTTCGGGAGTCAGTGAAACTTTATGCTTGCCCCTAATCAGAAGCTTCTGACCGAGTTCTTTTTCAAGATTCTGAATTTGTCTTGTAAGGGTGGGCTGCGTCAGGTGCAGTGAGTTTGCCGCTCCTGTAATACTGCCCTCTCTTGCAACCGCCAGAAAATATTTCAAAACACGAATTTCCATATAAATATAGTATAAGACTATTATATGCCTGTCAAGCATTTTTTATTATGTGATATAAGTATTTGCTATTTTTTAAGCAATAGTAAATAATAAATAAAAAAGGAGAAAGATTTTGCAGACAGAAGCCGACAAGCTTACACAGAATTTGAAAGACGCAAATTGCCCGCCTGAATTAATTGAAAAATTTTTCAATTTAGAGAAGCAAAACGACAAGAACGGGCAGCTGAAACTTCTGTTTTTGCAGCGGAAAAGTCTTCTTGAAGCACTTCACAAGAACCAGAAACAAATAGACTGTCTGGATTATCTTATATTTAATCTGGAACAAACGGTAAAAGGAGAATAAAAAATGGAAATACTAAGAGTAGTTACCCCGCGCGGACTTGAGTTAAAGGGCGCAATCTACGGCGACAACAGCATGGATACGGTAGTTGTAATGCTTACAGGAATTTGCAGCAACGTATTTCAAAACGATCTTCTTGCATCTGCCGGCGAATTATTGAGCAGAAACAATATAGCCTGCATAATTGCGCATACAATGGATTCATTTTCGTGTATTGCATATTCAGATTTTTCAATTCACAAACAGCGGAACACAGGCGTTGTATTTGATGAATTTGAGGCGGTGTATGAGGATGTTGAGACTTATGTAAAATACGCAAAGTCGCAGGGGTTTAAGAACATAATTCTTGCAAGCCACTCGCTTGGCTCAAACAAGCTTATAAATTATCTGGGGAATACTCCTGATGATTTTGTAGACTATTTTATTGTCAGTTCGCCGATAGATTTAAGTTACTGGTGGAGCATAATGCCCCAAAAGGATTATTATCTGGAATCAGCGCAAAAGTTTGTTGACGAAGGCAGAGGAAACGATATAATGCCGTATTTATTCGGCGGATTTTCACCCATGAGCGCAAACACCGTACTCGGGTTCTACAATGCGGAGAACCTCAAAAATTGTCCTGTTCTAAGCGGGGACGGCGAAACAAAATCATTATATTCAATCCGTCCGAGAGGTTCGTTTATCATTGGAGAAAAAGACAGTGTGGTCGGAGATGATGCCGGAGAATTTATGCGGAAAATAAATTCTAATTGCAAACACCCGAATGAAAATCAGGTAATAGTAGTTCCGAATGCGTCGCACATTTTCTACGGCAAGCACGAGGAATATGCCAGGACGGTTCTTGATTGTATTCAAAACCACTTTGCGCTTGAGGCGGTATAATTAGCTTTAAGATAAAAAGAAAGGAAAGATTATGTCAAAAAAAATCCTAATAATCGGAACAAGTTTACGAAAAGACGGCAACTCAAACAGACTTGCGCAGGAATTTGCAAGAGGTGCTGAAGAAGCGGGCAATCAGGTTGAAATTGAGTATCTTTATGACAAGAAAATCGGTTTTTGCAAAGGCTGTCTTGCCTGCCAGAGAATTCGCCACTGCGTAATAGACGACGACGCAAATGCGATAGTCGGCAAGATGAAAACTGCTGACGTAATCGTTTTTGCGACCCCGATATATTATTATGAAATGTGCGGACAGATGAAGACTCTTCTTGACAGATCGAACCCGCTGTTCGGAACTGATTACAAATTTACGGACATTTACCTTCTTGCCTCCGCAGCCGATACGGGTGAATACTCGATGGACGGTGCAATTAAAGGGCTTCAGGGCTGGATTGACTGTTTTGACAGAAGTTCCCTCAAAGGTGTTGTGAAAGCTCTTGGCGCCGAAGGCATAGGAGATGTTGAAGGAAGCGAAGCATTATCTGAAGTTTACGAAATGGGGACATCCGTTTAAATAAAAAATAAAAATGCCGTTGTAAAATTTTTACCGGTGTAAATTAACACCACATAATAATCATTATGTGGTGTTTAAAAATAATAAAAATTGAAATAATATTAAATATAAATATGGATTAAAATTATAAGAACAATACTTATTTTTTGTATAAAAATAGTCATAGTCTAATTTTTTTGATGGATATATGTTAACAATATTGCAAAAAGGATGTATTTATGTTAATATTTTTTTGCCAGTTATGTATTATTGAAATAACAAAATGATTACAGTGTGGCACTTATTATGGTAGGACCGGAACGGTATTAAAGAAGAAAAGAGTAGTTATGAACAATAAGCAGAGTAGCAGGATGTTATTAACCGCATTGGCATTGTCGATGTCGCTTTCGATTGGGATACAGAAGGCTCAGGCCGTAGATGTTGGAGGAAAATGGTTTGCTTCACAAAACTGGAATGCCTTACATAACGCTATTATGCAGGGGACAGATCCATCTATTAATTTTGTCGGTGATGTAGAACGTCCTACTTCGTTTGGCGACAATATTACCGATATAAACAGTACCCTTACAGAGCTTACGATTAACGGCAACAACCATTCTCTTACGGGTCATACCCTCTTGAGCGGTACAACCGGGCCTATAACTGTTGCTACCAATCAAATTTTGAATATAAATAACCTCAATCAAAGTTATTTTACCCAATTTCTGTTGAACAAAGGAACTGCTAATATTACCGGATCGTCTTTTAATAACAATCATACCCAGGCAATTTATAACAACGGAACTTTGCATATATCAAGTTCAACTATAAGTAACAATTCAGGTAGCGGTAATCAGGACGCAGCTATATATAACAATGGCGGAACTGTTTATATTAATGGTTCAACATTTAGCGGCAATACATCCTTTAACGGCGCTGCCATAGCAAATGCCAACGGAACTGTTGTTATAGAAAATTCCACATTTGACGGCAACTCTACTGAAGGCAATGGCGGCGCTATAGATACATGGGGTACCTCCGGAGTTACCACTATAATCGACAGTTCTTTCATCAACAACCATGCAAATGACAATTTTGACCTTAACGGGTATAATAACGGCCAAGACGGTAATGAAACTTCTGCGGGCGGTGCCATCAACAACAACGACGGCGGAACTTTAAATATTGTGGCGCAGAATAAGGATGTTGAATTTACCGGCAACACTGTCGGCTCCGGTAACAATTCGTTCAGCAATGCGATTACTAACAACGGCACCATAAACCTTAATGCTTCCGAAGGCCACAGCATAATTTTCAACGACTCTATCGGATATTCTCAGGGTTCAAGCAGAGAGGGCAACATAATCAACATCAACAAAAGTGATGTTGCGCTGACAAATTCGGCAGGTGAAGCGATAACAACTCCTACAGCCGGCACAATTGCGATTAACAACGCTGTGTATGACCAGACTGTTAATATGTATGGAGGAACGCTTCATTTTGGCATATCCGGTGGGTTTGATAAGACTGATAATCATCATGTAAATATGAATATCTACGGCGGTTTGCTGGATTCTATCAACGGAGCTGCGGATGTTGTAGATATTGGCTGGGCACATGCTTATGACGATGTTGAATTAGCATTTGATGCTGATGCCGGCAGAAATATTGCTGACTATTTCTCAACGGATAGTCATTTTACTGCTAAAGATGGTATTTCTGTAAATATATCAAAAGTCACTATTATTAACAGTACAGATAACAGGTTTGTCGGCGGCGCAGTAGATTCTCAAGCCGGCACCTGGAAACTGACAAATGTAAAAGAAGACACAATTCTTCTTGATGCCAACGGCAATGAGCTTGAAGGCAACACTCTTGTTTCCTGGAATAAAAATACCGGAGTTTTGAAAGCAGGCAAATACAACCTGAAAAACGCAGTTTCTGACAACAACACCATTACGGCTAACGGCAGTGTTGTTGATGTAGAATTAAACAGCGACCGTATTTACAGACTTGTTAAGGATGAAAAAGTCACACAAACTCTTGGCGATATGACAAACGGCTCTTTGACAATTGCCGGCAACAATCACAACATTACAGCAAACGGAACCGGCGGAATCGTAATCGATGCAGGCGACACTGTAACTATCAAGGATGTTTTAAGTTTCAACGGGTTTAGTTCAGCAAACGGCGGAGCGTTGAACATATCAGGCGGCACAACCGTTGTTTCCAATACCAACTTTAAAAACAACTCTGCCTCACAAAACGGCGGAGCAGTCAATATTGCAGGCGGAACTCTAGATATCACCGGCGGAAGCTTTTCAAATAATGAAGCTCAAAATGGCGGTGCTATAAACGCTTCAGGCGGAACTGTTACGGCAGATGGGACAACGTTCAATGCCAATAGTGCAGAATCCGGCGGTGCCATTTATGTATCTGACAGTGCAAAAGTTACTTTAAACAATTCAACGATATCAGGCAACATTGTAAATAGCAATGGCGGTGCCATTTATGCAGAAGGACAAAACGCATCTGTTGAATTAAACAATACCAGCATTACAGGAAATTCTGCAGGAGAGGGTTCTGCAATTTATAATAACGGTTCAAATATTACACTTACAGATACAAATATTACGGAAAATACCGGTGCTTCTTCTATCTATAACACCGGCACAATCAATATATCAACATCAGAAGCCGGTAAATCCCTCACTATTGACAATAAACAAGCGGACAATACACAAAGTGTAATTGAGAATGGAAACATAATTAATTTAAATGCCGCATCTGATTCAAATATTGTTATCAATGATGACATTGTAGGTTTGACGGCAAAAGTTGATGGAAATATAGTAAATATAAATAATAATAGCGGTTCATCAGGCACCGTTGATATTGGAAAAGTTTCTAATTCTACGGTAAATGTTGATAACGGTACTGCAAATATAAACGGTGATGTTATTACATCAAATATTAATGCCCGTGGGGAGCAAACAAATATTTCAGGCAATGTCTTGAATAGTTCATCTGTAAATACAACATCAGGTGCTACAACAATCACAGGAAGTGTTAATGCTTCTCAGGTATCAACTTCCGGTGGTAAAACAACAATCAGTAATAATATTACAAACAATTCAACAATTAGTAACAGCGATAATGGTGAAACTGAAATCTCAGGAAATATATCCGGCTCACGGGTCAATGTTTCAGGCGGTTCGGCTGCAGTAGCAGAAGGAGCACAAATTTCAAACAATTCAACTGTTACGGTTTCAGGAGGAACTGCTGTTATCAGCGCCTCTGTTGCTGGTTCAAATATTACAGTTTCGGGTTCAGGAGATGCAGATGTTTCAGGCGCCGTAACCGGTTCGACATTGATAACCAGCGGCGGAACAGCTGACTATACGGGCACTGTATCAGATACGACTGTTTCAACAACAGGGGGAACTGCAAACTTCACAAATACTGTATCAGCTTCAGATGTTGATGTTTCGGGCGGAGAAACAACTATCGCAAGTCTTACAAAGGGTTCAACCTTCAACCAGACAAACGGAACAGCAACAATAAACAGCATTGCAAATTCGGCTGCGGAACAGAGCGGAGGTACGCTTAACCTCGGCAACACTATTACTTACACAGTTATCACAGCCACAGGAGGAACAACAAACCTCGGTACAGCAGGTTCAAAATTGGATTTTTCTGGTTCAATCCTTACACTCGGCAATGACAGCGGTGCTAACGGAACAGCTAACCTTATTGCATCGGGCATAAACGGTGGAAAGGTTGTTATTAACTCAGGCTCAGTTTTGAATTCTGCAAATGCAGACACAATTGCTTCGACAATTTCAGGCGCAGGTTCAATAAATAAAACGGGGGATGCAACTTTAACTTTTTCAAATGCAAACGGCGCAAACGGTTCAGACTTTACAGGCGCAATCAATGCCTCAGCCGGAATTGTCGAACTTAATTCAAACTACGGACTGAATGCAGGTGCAGATATCAATCTTTCAAACGCAGTCCTGAATTACACAACTTCAGGCGGTACAATCTCGAATAACAGCATTGCAAATATTAATCTTAACGGAAACGGCACTGCAAATATTTCAGGCAACGGAGTTGAAAATTCAGATATAACTCTTGCTGACAAATTCTGGACAATGACCGGAACAGGCAACAACCTGAATCTTTACAATGCAAATTATATTTTTGCAAACGGCTTTACGACAGGTGATGATATTCTTAATTTTAATAATTCAGGGTTATCTTTTGAACAGTCAGGACAAAATTACGGGAATATTGCTATTAATAATTCTATCTTGAATCTATCAAATAGAAATGTAGGCGATACTTATACATTTAAAACTTTGAATGCAACCGGAACAAATAATTTTAGTGTTGATGTGGATCTTTATCTTGATGATGCTAGTTCTAATCCGATTGCCGATAAAATTATAGTAAATTCAAGCAATGGCGGTAAATTAACACTTACAGAACTGTTTATTACAAATGATAATGGTGTGATAGGGCAGGTAGAAGGCGGAAAAAACATTCAGCTTATTCAAAATGCCGATGGAGCCTCTAATCCTTTGCAGCTTGAAGTTCAGGAAGGTATTGAAATACTCAGCTGGGCTACAAACGTTTATGAATACGGGGTTACATCAGCAAGTTCCAACGGCAGCATCATTGATAGCATTAACATTGCTGAAGACGGGCCATCCTCTACGGATACGCTTCGTGATTTGAACATGTATGTTGGCGGTGAAGGTTATAATAACAGAGGTTTCAGCTTTGTTATAGACGAAAGCAATCCTGAAGAATCTAACAGATACAATATCTATCGTGACCTTGATACAACGACAGAAGGCACATTTACAATCCTTGGAAGATATGATGAGCACGGACATAAGAGTGTTTTATCCGGCGAACTTAAGGAACTTATAGTTAATGCCGACTCAACACGACTGGAACAGCAAACAGACGGTACGTATACTTATTATAAAGCTGACGGCAATATAGATAAATCAGGACTTACATCTGATCAGGTTGAAGAAATTCTTGAAGAGCAGACATTAACCGGACATTCAATAGAAGTCGGCGCAATGGGCAATGATACTGATACAAATCTGACTGATAAACATGGTTCAATGTTTGAACTTACAAATGCAACTAACCTCAAAATCAATGATGTAAGTATTGAAGATGCAAAACGTTATGCCAATGACAGAACAATCAATGACGGTGCTGCAATCCATGCCAATAATTCAGCTGCAACGGTTGAACTTGAAAACACTGACTTCAAAAACAACTCTGTCGAAGGCGGAAACGGCGGTGCAATTGCAAATATTCAAAGTGGAACATTTTCAATAACCAATGCTCTGTTTGAAGGCAACTCCGCAAGTGCTAACGGCGGTGCGATTTACAATGCTGCAAATCAGACAATAGATATTTGGGCCGGTGTGGGTGGAACAACACAATTTACAGCCAACGCTGCCACATTAGGCGGAGCGATTTACAATGCCGGAAAACTCAATATGACAACTTCCGGAGATGGTAAGATTATTGTTGATGACGCTACTGACACTGCTTCAAACGATATCTACAACGTAGGGACTTTGAACCTAAACGGCGACATTACAATTAACAGTGCAATTTCCGATGCCAAAACAGCCTCTGGTACAACAAACCTTAACGGCGGAACGCTTACTCTGGGTGAGAATGCAACTGTTACACAAAAAGATTTGAATATTGCAAGCGGTGTTGACTTCTCAACAAACGCTGACAAGCTTAGCATTGCAAATCTTATAACAAACTCCGGCAGCCTGACATTTACCGGCGGGACAAATAATAACGATATAGCAGGTGGAGGCGCTTTAAATATTACCGGCACCGTTACAAATTCCGACAGTGCAAATGTGATACAAAAAAATTTGTCAATTGCCTCAGGCGCAGGTCTTACAACAAATGCAGGCAATTTGACTATAGCAAATGAAATCTCAAACGCAGGCAGCCTTGAGTTTATCGGTGGAGAAAATAAAAATGATATAAATAACACCGGCAGTCTGGCGTTTAACGGAGCAACAGCAAACTCCGGCAGCATAACAGGCGCAGGTAACACCACAGTTCAGAGCGGAACAGTTTCTAATACGGGTTCAATAGCTCAGAACGGATTGTCAATTGCGTTAGGAGCAGGTCTTACAACAAATGCAGGCAATTTGACAATAACAAGTGCAATTCAAAACGCAGGCACCTTAACATTTAATGATGGCGAAAATGCAAATGCAGTAAACAATACGGGAAGTCTGGTGTTTGATGGTGCAACAGCAACCTCCGGCAGCATAACAGGCGCAGGTAACACCACAGTTCAGAGCGGAACAGTTGCAAATACGGGTTCAATCTCTCAGAACGGATTGACAATTGCCTCAGGCGCAGGTCTTACAACAAATGCAGACAATTTGACAATAACACAGGCAATCCAAAATGCAGGCACTCTGATGTTTACGGGCGGATCAAACGCAAATGCAGTTCAAGGCGCAGGTCAAGCTGTCATTGATGGTGAAGTAACTAACAATGCTTTGATTTCTCAGTCAATCAGCGTAAACAACGGGGCTGAATTGACCTCTGATGTAAGCAACATCGGCGGAACTATTGAAAATGAAGGTAAGATAAACTTAAGCGGTAACAACGGAACCATAAATAATAATATCACAGGAAACGGTGATGCTGAATTTTCAGGTTCAATCACAAACAATGCGTCAATCAGCCAGAATACCATAACTATTGCAAACGGTGGTATTTTCTCTACTGCCGCAGACCAATTTGTAGCGGCAAACGGCGTTACAAACGCAGGCAGTCTGACCTTTACTGGCGGTGAAAATAGCAATACAGTTACTAACACCGGAACTCTGACATTCACAGCAGGTTCCAACTCGGGTGCTATTACAAATAGTAGCAGTTTGATATTCAACGGAAATATAACAAATAATGGTGATGTTTCTGGCGAAGGTACAACAACAGTTGCAGGCGGTAATGTTATAAACAATGCCTCGATATCGCAGAATGTTACAGTTACAAGCGGTCAACTCACATCAACTGCCGGAAATCTCGGCGGAACAATTACAAATAATGCGGGCCTGCTCCTTTCAGGCACCCTTGATAAAACTATATCAGGTACAGGCACAACAAGCATAAATTCAAAACTATCTTTTGTAGATGGTGCAAATATTAAAGGTACACTCGATATGAACAACGGCACTCTTGATTTGCATGAAGGCAATGGTACCAAAGGAAAGATTACCGAACATGATATCGGTAAATTAACAGGAACAGGTACAATCAAAATTGATGCAGATTTGAGTGCTAATGCCGAAGAAGCAAATTCAGACACATTGAATGTCCGCTCTGCTGAAAAAGCTTCAATAAATATAGACTCAATCAACGTAACAGCTGACCATGTAAGTGGTGCAGATGATCCGTTCGATTCCAAATTTATACAGGTAATCGGCGGAGATGGAAAAGATAATGTTAATCTGTCTCTCGGCGGTAATGAAGGTAAATTGTCAACTCTTACCAGTGATTACTTGTATGAATTTGTAAAACATGAAACAAATAACGGCGCTGTTAAAGTTAATATTAATAAAACAACCGCAGATCTTGCAGACTTTATTCAGGGCACAAACGGAACAGA
>CALUTA010000029.1 GCA_944323585.1 Candidatus Gastranaerophilales bacterium | reverse complement strand
AAAAACTTTACGGCTCGACCCGCAATATGCTCCTGCATTGCAAATTCAACATCTTTTAATTCAAGAGTGTTTGTAATAAGTTTTTCAACCTCAACTTCGCCTGATGCAATATATTCCAGTGCTTTTCTAAAATATTCAGGTGTATGATGAAAAACACTCATCAAGCGGATATCTCCGTAGTGCATCTTGGTTGTATCAAGAGTTACGGTAGAACCCGACTTGCAGCCGCCGAAGAAATGTACTGTTCCTCCCGGGCGAACGCAGGAGAAAATTCTCTCCCAGATTTCAGGCAGTCCGACGCATTCGACAGCAACATCCAGCCCTTTGTTTTCTTCCGTAAAACTCATAAAAATTTTTTCAGGATTCGGGTATTTTTTTAAATCCACAATTTCATCAGCATGGGCAAACTCATCCGCAAGCTTAAGTTTGATAGGATTTCTGCCAGCCGCAATAACTTTAGCCCCTTTCAACTTTGCAAGTCTTGCAAACATCAATCCTATAGGGCCGATACCGATAATCCCGACGGTATCACCTTCTTTAATCCCTGTTCTTTCAACACCGTGCACTACATTTGCAAGCGGTTCGCAGAATGCGGCTTTGTCAAAACTCAAATCATCCGGCAAAATCAGTGTGTTTTTCTCAACAATTCTAGACGGCACCGTAATAAATTGTGCATAAGCACCGTTTAACAAGTCCAGATTTTCGCAAAGATTATACTCTTTCCGCCGGCAATAGAAACAATGCCCGCAGGGAGCTGAATTGGCGCAAACAACTCTGTCGCCGGGTTTGAATTTTGTGACTCCGTGCCCGACTCTGTTAACAATTCCGGCAAACTCATGCCCGAAACCTGACGGTATATTTTTAATCAACACCGGATGCCCGCGCCTGTAGGTTTTAACGTCCGTTCCACAGGTGAGCGCAGACATAATTTTTATGACAATTTCGCCTTCCTGCGGCGGTTTTACCATAACTTCTTCATATTTTATGTTTTGCGGGCCGTAATATTGTATTGATTTCATTAGTTTTCCTTTGTGAGTGCCTGTTCGGTCGTGCACTTGCCAATCAGCTTATTTTTATATAAGCTTTCAAAATTTTATTTGAAATTGTATCTTTAAAAGCCACATTTATTTTATCAAACTCATAGACCGTTGACAAATTTTTAACATTAACCCTGCCTGATTTTAAAAGCTCAAGGGATTCTGACAAATCCGACGGAGCCGGAGAATAACTTCCGAGAACAGTAAGTTCTCTATAGTAAATTTCATTGTTAGGGTAGCCGAAATTTTTCGGGGTGCTTGCAAAAACAAGGATTGTTCCGCCGTTTCTAACCATCTTAATGGCAAAATCAATTGCTTTATCGGCACCTGATGTCATAAACACGGCATCGACACCAACCCCGCCTGTTTTATCAAAAATATATTTTTTAGTTTTTTCAAAGTCTGATGAATTTATCGCATCAATTCCGAGATTTTTCAAAATTTCCACTCTTTCATCAATCAAATCGCACCCGATAACGTTCATTCCATGAGCCTTAAGTGCCTGAGCCATGAGGATTCCGATAGAACCCGACCCTACAACAAGAACGTTCGATCCTTCTGTCAAATTTGCTCTATGAACCGCCCTCACGCAACAGCCGAGAGGTTCATAAAAAGAACCCTCTATATCTGAAAGGTTTTCCGGCAATGGATGCGCAACCTGCTTCAGATGTTCTTCCGTCAGATAAACAAACTCGCTAAACCCTCCGGGGAGAATATTAGTTTTCTTGAAATGTGCACACATTGAAACGTTTCCGGATTTACAAAAAACACATTCTCCGCAGGGAATATGATGAGAAGTTACGATTTTGTCGCCTGTTTTAAAATCGGTATCAGAACTAATTTCAACAATTTGAGCGACAATTTCGTGCCCGAGAACTGTTCCGTCCGGAGAGATTTTTTCTCTGAACTTAACTATATCCGACCCGCACAGACCGCAGCCCAAAACCTTTACAACGGCACCTCTGCGTCCGTTTAATTGTAAATTTTCAACTGATTTAAGGACAATATCCTCATTATTAATAACAGCTATCTTCATTACATCATCCCTCTCAATACAAAAATTTTAACACAAACTTGCGAAACGTTAAAATAAAATATATAATTAGAATATGACACGAATCCGAAAGTTAAACTGCTTTGATTATCCTAAACTTAAAAAAATGATCTCCTATCTTGGCTCTCCTGAGGGGGAATTTTTTGCGAAAGCTTTTTTTAATACACCTTTCGGGCTGCTTAACTCAATTATGCCGCTTAAATACAAATTTTTGAATGAATCTTATATTCTTCTTGACGGAAAAGAAATTTTGGGGCTAATTACAATTGAGCCGGCAATAGGCAACCCTTACAAAATCAACATTACACGTCTGGTTTTGCAAAACAACATGTATGACGCAGGAAAACAGCTTATTGATTTTGTGACGTCAAAATATTCTGCAAAAGGCGCAAGTTCTTTTATTGTTTCGGTTGATGAATGCCATGATGAACTTTTAAGGCTTTTCACTGACGGATGCGGGTTCAGACAGTGTGCAAGCGAAACTTTATGGAAAATAGAAAACTTTGACAAAAACCCTGAAATTCCTTACGGATTCCGCCCCTTCAACAACGGGGACGCAAAAAACGTCTGCAAATTATACAATGCGGAAATTGAAACAATTTATAAGGCATCACTTGAAAGAATTAAGCAGGAGTTTGAAGATCCGCTTCTCGGCGGGTATTCCCAGTTTTACAAAAACAGATATGTGCTTGAGGATCCATCAAAGAAAAGGATTATCGGTTATCTTTCAATAACGACCAGCGACAATACGAATTTTATAATAGATTTTATTACAAACGACGGCTACGAAATTTCTTACGACGACATTTTGAAATATGCAATATCAGAAATTTCCCGCAGAAGGACGACTTTTTATCCGTTTGTGAAGCAAAAAAATTACACCAAAACCGCAGACAAACTCGGCGAATACTTAAGAAACAAAAATTATTCAGCCATTCAAAATCAGGTTATACTCGTAAAACATTTTTATAAACCCGTAAAAACAGCGGAAAATGCGCTTCAGGTATTTATTTTCGGCGAAAACAGCGGAATTGCAATTAATTAATAAAATCAGAAGAAAGTTTTCATATCTTTTTCTTTTTGTGATAAAATTGATTGATAAACAAAGGGAAATGAGGCAGATATGAAAAATGAACTTAAAATTTATCTGGACAAGGATATTAACAAAGATTTAATCAAAACAAAAAAAATTGCAATTATCGGGTTTGGTTCGCAGGGCTACGGACAGTCTATGAATTTGAAGGATTCAGGATGCGACGTTGTTCTGGGCTTAAGACTCGGCGGTAAAAGCGACGAAAAAGCTAAAAAATACGGCTTTAAAACAATGTCAATCGAAGATGCCGTAAAATACGCAGATATAGTTCAAGTCCTTATCCCTGACGAAATTCAATCAGAAGTCTATGAAAAACAGATTAAGCCGAATATGAAAAAAGGCCAGTATCTGATGTTTTCACACGGGTTTAATATTCACTTCAAAAAAATCGTAGCTCCTGAAGATGTTAATGTAATTATGGTTGCACCAAAAGGCCCGGGGCACACAGTCAGAAGCGAATATGAAGCAGGAAAAGGTGTTCCTTCTCTTATTGCTGTTTATCAGGATGTTTCAGGCGACTCAAAAGAAGTTGCGCTTTCTTATGCGTCTGCCATCGGTGCCGGACGTGCAGGAATTATTGAAACCACTTTCAGAGAAGAAACCGAAACCGATTTATTCGGCGAACAGGCCGTTATTTGCGGCGGCATAAGCGCACTTATCAAAGCTGGCTATGACACCCTTGTTGAAGCCGGATATTCGCCTTATATGGCCTACTTTGAAACCCTTCACGAGATGAAGCTTATTGTTGATTTAATCTATGAAGGCGGATTGGCGGATATGCGCTATTCAATTTCAAACACTGCCGAATACGGTGATATGACAAGAGGCCCCAGGGTTATCGGCGAACAATCAAAGCAGGCAATGAAAGAAATTTTAAAAGACATTCAAAGCGGCAAATTTTCAGACGAATTTATGAATGAAATGAAATCAGGCTGCAAAATTTTCAACGAACTAAGAAAAGCAAACAAAGAACACTCCATTGAAAAAATCGGAGAAGAAATCCGCTCTTCATTCGTCTGGGGCAAGGATAAAAAAATAATTGACCGAAGCAGAAATTAATTACTTAAAATGGTGATTATCCCTTGACTTACACAAATTAAATTTGTCATTGCAAGCCTGCACATGCGAAGCAATCCAGCCGATTGTTCAATCTGTCATACTAAGTTCAAAGTCCGAAGAATCTCTTTGAATTTTATTATTGTTCCTTCGGCTGGCGCCTCAGAATGAGATCTACGTAAATTTTTCCGTCATTCTGAACATGTAATAACAGATTTTTCTGGCGCTGCCACAGCTGACAGTATAGCAAAGAATCTCATAATTCTTTGTATGCCAATGGATAATTGCAATTAAAAAAATAAGATATAAATGTTTACATCAAACGTTATTATATATTATTTATGATATGATTTTGGTACCGGTTGTAATTTTTATAAGGATCTTTTATGTTTAGCAGAGATGTAATTTATGAAGTTGTAATATTTTCAGTAGGCGACACAAAAGCGGGTACAAAGATGGGCAAACTCCAGCTTAAAAATCCGGAAGACGGCTCTCTCTTGAACTGTATTTTGTGGGAAGAAGCACTGAACAGAATGGACAGCAAACTTTTCAGATGCGGAAATCAGTTGAGGATAGTTTCCGGATCTTTCAACGAAAAGTTCAACAACTGCCTTGTGACTTCTCTTGAACTTGTCAAAGAAGCCAAAATGGGGCTTGACGAAACAGAACGGGAAAATTATTATAAAGAATTGGCCTCCTACTTTGATAAAATAAAAAATCCCGAACTTCACAAATTTATCTGTGATTATTTTGAAGAACATAAGGAACAAATACTTGTTGCGCCGGCCGCAAAATTAATGCACCACAATTATGTCGGCGGACTTCTTGTCCACACGTTAGAGTGTGTAAAATTTGCAGAATTAAATATGGATGCGATGGATTACAAGCCAAACCGTGACAATATTTATGCGGCCTGTATTCTTCATGATATCGGCAAAATTTTTGAATACACCATAGATTTAGAAACCGGACTGATTGACTACGACGAACATTTCCGCCAAGAATGGTTAACCCACTCGCAATACGGATTTTCAATCTGTATGACCAGAGGATTTAAAGAAGTTGCCAAAATGATTGCAGCCCACCACGGCAGAGCAGAATGGGGCGCAATTATTGATCTTGACGAAAGGGATCTTGAACCGGAACTTTATCTTATTCATTTGATAGACAATATGTCAGCCAAATTCGGCAAAATAACGGCCTCAATGCTGGAGGCAAAATAAAACCTAAAAAGGAGCGAAAATCTTGTCTAAATTAAAAGAAAAACATAATTTAAAAGGGACATTAATCTGCGTTGAAGGAATTGACGGAAGCGGCAAATCAACCCAGCTTGCGCTGTTGAGAGATTGGCTGAAATCAATCGGACAGGATGTAATTTTTACGGAATGGAACTCGTCCGCTTTAATCTGCCAGACAACCAAGCTTGCCAAAAAGAAAAATATGCTCTCTCCAAGAACATTCTCGCTTCTTCATGCAGTAGACTTTGCCGACAGATTAAAACAGGTAATTGATCCGGCTCTGAAAGCAGGTTTTATAGTTCTTGCAGACAGATATGCCTATACAGCTTTTGCCCGTGATGTCGCAAGAGGAGTTGATCCTCAATGGGTAAGAAAAGTTTACGACTTTGCAATCCGCCCTGATCTTGCAATTTATTTTGATATAAATCCAAAAATTTCAATGGAAAGAATCTGCTCCAACCGTGCGCCAAAATTTTACGAAGCCGGTATGGACTTAAAACTCAGCAACGACCCTTACGAAAGCTACATGATTTTTCAGGGACGTGTAATTAAAGAATATCAAAAAATGGTCGATGAGTTCGGTCTTGTAAAAATTGATGCAACAGATTCAATCCACAAAAAACAAACCCAAATCAGAGAAATGCTGAGAGAAGTTTTAAAAGCAAAAGGAGTTGTCATTTAATGGAAAAATTCAAGAAAAAACATAATTATGAAGGACTTCTTATCGTAATAGAAGGCACCGACGGAAGCGGCAAATCAACTCAGCTTGAACTTCTCAAACGTGCGATTGAAGATCAGTCATACGGGGTTATGGTGTCAGAGTGGAAAACCTCAAGATTAATCGCAAAGGTTATTGATGACGCAAAGGACAGAAACCTTCTGAATGCAACAACATACAGCCTTCTTTATGCGGCAGACTTTGCAGACAGACTGGAAAACAATATTATTCCTGCATTAAAATCAGGTTTTATAGTTCTCTTAGACAGATATTATTACACGGCTCTTGCACGTGATGTCGTAAGAGGTCAGGATATTGAATGGGTTAAAAACTTGTACGAATATGCTCCTGAGCCTGATTTAATTTTTTACCTTGATATGCCGGTTGATGTTTTATTAAAAAGAATAATAGGCACAACAGGTCTGGACTTTTATGAAAGCGGACGTGATGTCGGATTTTCTACAGACTTCTACAAAAGCTTTGAAATTTATCAGAAAAAATGTCTGGAACAATATAACAGAATGAAAGCGGAATACAATTTTATAAGCATTGACGGAACAAAACAGGTAGAAGAAATTCATTCCGTAATGAAAGCCGAAGTACAAAAAATACTTGATTCAGGAGTGATGTACTAAAACTTTACAAAAGTATTTTCAATACTTTGTAAACTAATAAACATAAAAATTTACGTACCGCAACATTTTGCGCCATAATGCCGAATTCATGGTACATTAAGAATAGTTAGTGAGACAATTATAGTGTAAAAGGAGATTAGTTAATGTCTGAATACCTGAGCAAGGAAGAGATTAAGCAATGGAGAAGCTCATTAGAAAAAATCACGTTGGAGGAGTTTGCTGCAAGGTTGGGAAAAAAGATTGAAGAAGCAAAACCTACCAACGATTTAGTAGATATCGTTTTGAAAGGTCAGCCTGTAATCTCAACTTCAGATGACTGGATGCCGTCTAAAGCTGAAAGACTTAGTACAATAGCAGACAGAGCTTATGAGAGAGAAAGAGAAATTGCTCCATCTCCGTTTTCTATTTCTAATATAAAAATAGATGCTGATGTATTGGATCATACTCCAGAACCCAAACAGGTTAAAACACCTGCTAAAAAAACTTCAGTAAAAACAAAAACTAAAACAGAAAAAAAAGTTAAAACATCTGCAAAAACTGCTAAAAAAACAAAGGCAGAAAGTGCTTCTAAAACAGTTAAAACACCTACAAAAAGCACTCCTACCACAAAATCCGATGCAAAATTAAGAGAAGAAGTCAGAATTGTTTTCAAAAAAGCTCTGACAGACAGAGAACAGAAAGTTTTTGATTATTTTCTTGAAAACAATAACAAGATAGTTTATGCAAAAGACCTCGCATCTCTTCTTGATTTGCCAAGAGATTATGTCTACAAATATATCAAAAACCTCCGTGCAAAAATTGAAGGCGACAAACTTAATAATGCTGACAAAGGCGGATTTATTTTACACGTATAGAGATATATTTTAATAACCAAACAATAAAAGCAGAAGTTTTAAACTTCTGCTTTTATATTTTTAAACATTATTATGTAATCGGTCACAAAAAACATCCGGAGACAACACTACATTAAAAAATCTTTTTCTCTTTATTACTCTTCCGTAATTTCTGTCACGGACTTTTCTTTAACACCGGCAGCAATAAAGGCAGCAATCGCAAGACTTGCAGCTCCGACAAAGAATACATACTCCCAGTGGTGATTTATATACAATGAATCTTCCACAGGAAACGTGCATTTTGAAATAAACCACGCAACCAAAGTACAAACGAACACCTGCGGACCTGCAATAAAAATATTAAATATACCCATTACAGAACCTTCCGTACCTTTTTTGATATACTGAGAAAGCATTGCAAAAGGCAGCGCACAGATACTTGCCCAGCCGATGCCCGCAAGCCCCATCAAAGCAGCAACAATTACCGGAGAATTAAAGAATCCCATCCCTAAATATGCTGCAACCATTGAGATTAATGATATAATATGGATTTTTTTATTCCCGTATTTTGCTGACAAAACCCCGATCGGTATTGCAACAATAAAACAAACAAGATTAAAAATTGCAAAACAAATTGACGAAAAATTGGTTCCTGACATTAACGCATCAGTATAGAATGTCTGCATAATAATATCAGCTTCCGAAAGATCAGGAACTTTATAAATTGTATGAACCGCATACTGTGTAAAATTAATCATTAAGCACATCGTGCCAATCCAGGTAAAAAACTGCATCATACAAATTTTTGAGACTTCAGGCGACATTGCGAAAAAGTCCTTCAATGAATGCCAGAAAGAAGCTTCTTCTTTTTCTGCGGTATGTGCAAGTTCAACTTCTTTTCTGATTGAGTGCTCTTTTATTGTAAGACAAGTCCAAATCATAGCAAGCGTAAATGCGACAGCTGCCATAATAAACTGAGCATTAACCGACATCTGATATCCGAATACATATTTCAAAAACGGAGCAGTTCCGGCTGCAACAACAGAACCTAAACCTGTCGCAAGCGAAATAAACGAATTTGCAATAGAATGCTGTTCAGCGGGAACAACATCCGGAATTAAAGCTCTGTAGGGCCCTTGAGCTATATTTATGCAGGCATCAATTACCCAGATCATAATCGCCGCAATAAACAACGGAGTCAGTGCAGGCAGTTCAATACCTGTCAGATTACTGAACCATACGGTTACATCAGCAGAGTTCGGGAAAATCCACAACGCCAGAGATGCAAACAGTGCTCCTCCTAAAAGATAAGGTCTTCTTCTGCCGAACGGAGAAATTGTTTTATCTGAAATTGCGCCGACCAGAGGCTGAAGAATCATTCCGGTAAAAGGTCCGGCAAGCCAGATTAAACCGAACAAAAGAGGTGATGCCCCCAAATTTTCAGTTACAGGTCCCGACAAAATAATCCTCATCTGCCAGGCAAATTGGAGGCCGAAAAAGCCCAATGCAAAGTTTAAAAACTGCTTAGTTGTAAATCTTTTAACTCTGTTCTCTTCCATCAATTTCTCCCCGGATAAACTCTTTGCTTTATAAAAATACAATGAACATACCCCTTAGTCAATATTAAAAGCATTCTTGATTAAGCTTTTGCGCCCTGTAAATATCAAAAACAAAATACTAATCATTAAGTCCGGTTATTACAAGCCAAAAACTTTAACAAATATCAGCATTGCATACAGATATTTACTTCATCTGTTTAACAGCAGCGTCAATTAACCCCTTGAACAGCGGATGAGGTCTTTCAGGACGTGATTTAAATTCCGGATGAAACTGAGATGCGACAAACCAATCATTTTCAGGTAATTCAACAACCTCCGCAAGCATTCCGTCAGGTGACATTCCAGAAAAAACAAGTCCTGCATCTTCGATTTGTTTTATAAATTCATTGTTCACTTCATATCTATGACGGTGACGTTCTGAAATTTTTTCTTTGCCGTAGGCCTTTTGTGCCTTGCTGCCTTTTTTCAAAATACAATCGTAAGCACCGAGCCGCATTGTACCGCCGTACCCTTGAACATTTTTTTGATCCAGCATCAGGTCAATCACAGGATACTGAGCATTTTCATCAAATTCGGTTGAATTAGCACCTTTCAAGCCGACAACATTTCTTGCATATTCAATGACTGCACACTGCATTCCAAGACAAAGACCCAAAAACGGCACATTGTTTTCCCTTGCATATTTAATAACATTAAGTTTGCCCTCTATTCCTCTGACGCCAAAGCCTCCCGGAACCACAACCGCCTGAATATCTTTCATTAATTCTTTGCATTTTTTTTCATCTATACATTCTTCAGAGTTAATCCATTTTATATCAACTGCCGCATCATTTGCATATCCTGCATGCTTCAGGGATTCGACAACCGAAATATAAGCATCCGAAAGTTTTGTATATTTTCCGGCGATTGCGACTTTTATCGTTTTTTTAGGATTTTTAATCTTGTCAACCAGAATCTGCCAGCCTTTTAAGTCAGCAGGTCTGTCCTCAACTCTAAGCATATCCAGTACAACATGCGCCATCTGCTGATCCTCAAGAGCCAGCGGAACTTCGTAAATACTTTTCATATCACGGCACTCAATAACGGCTTCCTTTGGAACAGAACAAAACAGAGCCAGTTTTTCTCTTTCGGTTTTCGGAATAGGACGTGTTGTACGGCATACAAGAATTTCAGGCTGAATACCATAACTTCTCAAGACATTAACACTGTGCTGGGATGGTTTTGTTTTCAATTCGCCTGATGTCGGCAGATAAGGAAGAAGTGTACAGTGGATTGAAATTGAATTGCCGATACCTGCTTCTGACTTAAATTGTCTTATGGCTTCAACAAAAGGCAAGCTTTCAATGTCGCCGACGGTTCCGCCGATTTCAATAAGCTGAAAATCAGGATTGAACTGTTTGGTTGCGCCTATAATTCTTGATTTAATTTCGTTTGTAATATGCGGAATAACCTGAACGGTTGCGCCTAAATAATCGCCACGTCTTTCTTTTTTGATTACGTGCTGGTAAACACTTCCCGATGTAACATTATTTAATTTGCCAAGGCTTGTGTCGGTAAATCTTTCATAATGCCCTAAATCCAAATCCGTCTCAGCACCGTCATCGGTTACGAAAACTTCGCCATGCTGGAAAGGACTCATTGTGCCGGGGTCTACATTTATATAGGGGTCAAATTTTTGGTTAATTACAGAAAATCCTCTTGCTCTTAAAAGTTTCCCTAATGAGGCTGCGATAATTCCTTTACCTAAAGAACTTACAACACCACCTGTTATAAAAATATATTTTGTCATTTTTAACCCCTTTTCACACTTAATTCAAATTTCACAAAGCAGCGACGGCTAGTTAATTTTCGGAACCTTAAAAAATCCGTTTTCCACTTCAGGTGCATTTGCCATCAATTCTTCTTTTGAAAGCTCATAAACAACTTTGTCATCTCTCATCACATTTACAAAATCAATAACCTGAGTCATAGGTTTTACGTTTGAAGTGTCAACCTCATTCATCTGGTCAACATATTTCAAAACATCACCCAGCTGTTTTGTATAAAGTTCTTTTTCATCTTCTGTAAGCTCAAGTCTTGCAAGTTTTGCAACGTGTTCAACATCTTTTATTGTAATCATTTTGCTACTCCCGTAAAATATTTCCTATCACAATACTAACATAAATATTTTAATTGGATAACATATATATTAAATAAAATTAAAATTTTCAATTTAGAAAAAGTTATGATATAATGATTTCAGATTGGAGATTTGTTTTTGGTGACACAAGAAAAGAACAATAACGAGCTGGATGCCTTACTAATTTCTTTCAAAAATACAAAAGACGAAAAGAAAAAAAGAATGCTGCATCTGAAAATAGTCGAAGAAGCAATGGATCTTGTAAAAAAGATTGCCAATACTATTTCGATGCAATCGGGAATTTCTAACGAAGATCTGGTGCAGGTGGGTTCGCTTGGACTGATTAAGGCTATTGAATTTTATAAACTTGACATGAATACCAAATTCAAAACTTATGCGACTTATTTTATTAAAGGCGAGATTAAACATTACCTTAGGGATAAGGCTTCTATAATTAAAGCACCGAGAGAACTTCAGGAATTGATGTTTAAGATTAACAATGCCCGCAAAAAATTGAATGAATCCGGTATTGAAGATCCTTCAAACGAACAAATAGCAGAATATTTAGAGATTCCTGTGGCTAAGATTAACGAGGTTACGGAAATTGAAAGATGCAAAAGCACCCTTTCTCTTGATCAATCGTTAATGCAGGATGATGAAGATATTTCACTTCTGGATAAAATTCCTGCGAATGACTATCAGGAATTTATGAATGCTTATGAAAACAAGATTATGCTTGCAAGCACAATCCAAAAACTGCCTCCGGAACTTAGAGAAATTATTGAATTAAGCTATTATCAGGATCTAAACCAGAGAGAGATTTCCGAAAGAATGAATATGTCGCAGATGCAGGTTTCAAGAAGACTCAAAAAAGCTTTAAGCAAAATGTATGAATTAATTAAAAACAACGGAGATTAAAAATGGAAATTATAGTTCTTGTCGCTATACTGACATTTGTTGTAGGAACGATAATCGGTAGCTTTTTAAACGTTGTTGCATTAAGAGGTTTGACAGGAGAATCAATTGTTCTGCCGCCTTCACATTGCACAAGCTGCGGCAACAAAATCAAACCCTGGCATAATATTCCTGTTTTGTCTTATATCTTTTTAAGAGGAAAATGCGCATACTGTCATGCACCAATCAGCATTCAGTATCCGATTGTTGAATTTTTTACAGGGTTGGTTATGGTTGCATGCTTGTTCAAATTTTATCCGACAGTTACGGCTTTATTCACATTCATTTGCTGCTGCGGGCTTATTGTAATGTCTGTTACGGACTTGAAAGAACAGGTTATCTGCTCGGGACATGCCTGGTTCCTGATTATTGCGGGAATTATTTATAATATTTATCTCAGTTTCACCCAAGTTGCTGGATTCGGAAATTTTGAGATGAATTTTCATAATATTTTGGCTCTGCCGATTACAGGTTCAATAATCGGGATTTTAGCATCGGCTCTTGTTATGGAACTGCTTGCAGGTGTCGGAAAAATTACTGTCGGGAAAAGAGCTTTCGGACTTGGCGACACTTTTATTGCGGCGGCACTCGGAGCATTTTTCGGATTCAAAGCATTCCTTATTATGCTTCTTTTAAGCGTTGTTGTTCAGGTCGGAATTGTTATTCCAGGATTTTTCAAAAAACTTGCCGCCAAAAAAGATTTTAATACTATGATTTCTCTTATTTTGTTCTTTGTTGCGGCTGCCGGTTTTGCTTATGCTGATAATACAGGATTAATTGAAAATATTTTTGTTTGTCTGATTGCGACCATTGTGCTTCTTGCAATCGGAATTTATACCTGCTTCAGAGTTATTAAAGGAATGAAGGAAGACAGTGATTTGACAATTCTTCCGTTCGGCCCTGCGATGGCTGTCGGTGCATTTTTGTGGATGTTCCTTTTATAATCGTCGCAAGAATAAATTTGTCATTGTGAACAGAAGGATTTAATGTCGGATTAGGAAATTCAACCTGTTTTGCTTTGTTGGGCTGAAAGCCCAACCTACATTCTGATTTTTGACATCCTGAACGCAAGCGAAGGATCTACAATAATAGGATTTTCCACTCTGATAAAATGTCGGATTAGTAAATCCGACATACTCAACTTAAACCCTTAAACCCCAATAACCCCTCACCCGAATTTCTAAATTCGCAGTGCTCATTAAGAAATTCTTCCCTCTCCCGCAA
>CALUTA010000028.1 GCA_944323585.1 Candidatus Gastranaerophilales bacterium | reverse complement strand
CTCTGCTGTAAGAATGCGTTAATTTTCGGCATCATTTCAATTGCAACATCCAGTTTTGGGTTTGTGCCCGGCTGGTACATACCAACATCAATCAAGTCCTTGTTTTCTCTGTACAATGCCATAATTGCACGCATTTTGCCTGCGGCGGCTTTATGCTCCGGCGTTGCTATTGCTGACATAAGCCTTGAGATACTTCCAAGAACGTCAATTGCTGGGTAATGGTTCATCTCTGCAACTTTACGTGACAAAAATATGTGACCGTCAACAATACCGCGAACGATGTCGACTATCGGGTCTGAGATGTCGTCCCCTTCCATCAATACCGTGTAAAGAGCCGTGATAGAACCTTTGGGGCTGTTTCCGGCTCTTTCAAGAACTTTTTGAAGCCAAGAAAAAATTGACGGCGGATAACCTTTCATTGTCGGCGGTTCACCGATTGAAAGCCCGACCTCACGGCCTGCCATTGCACATCGGGTTACAGTGTCTGTCATAAGGAAAACCTTCTTGCCCTGATCTCTGAAGTATTCGCAAACCGCAGTAGCTGTAAGTAAAGCTTTTTGTCTTATCAAAGGCGGCTGGTCGCCTGTAGAGCACACAAGAACAGATTTTTTCATACCTTCTTCACCCAGAGAATCCTCGACAAATTCCTTAACTTCCCTGCCGCGTTCGCCGATTAGTGCAACAACATTGACGTCTGCGTCTGAGTTTCTCGCAATCATACCAAGAAGTGTACTTTTTCCGACACCGGATCCGGCAAACAACCCCAAACGCTGTCCGCATCCCATTGTCATACAACTGTCTATGGCTCTGACACCTGTTGAAAATATTTCCGTAATAATCGGCCTTTCAAACGGCCCCGGCGGAGGGCCTTCAATCGGACGCCAGACTGCTCCCGTTGTATCAAGAGGCTTGCCGTCAATCGGCTCGCCCATCGGGTTTATAAGTCTTCCGAGAAGAAAATCACCAACAGGTATAATGATGGGTTTGCCCATTGATGTTACCAAACTCCCCTGTCCGATTCCGTTTCCGTCAAGAAGCAGAAGCAATTGCGCCGCTTCACCTTTAAACGCAACAACTTCTGCCGGTTTTTTTTCGCCGGTGTCGGTTTCAATATAACATAAATCTCCGATTTTAAGCCCCGGCAGTTTGACTTCTACGGTGAGCCCGAGAAGCTTTGATACGGTTCCTTTGAACTTGAAAAGAGTTGTTTCGTTTAGTTTGTTTTTAACACGCTGTTTCAGCTCGATTAGTCTGCTGTCGTCTATGTTTTGCATAACAAAATTATAATTAGAAATTAAATAAAAAACAATTTGTTTACATTTTCATTTGTGGTAAAATAATTCCGGAGTAAGAATTATGACATTACCGCAAAATTTTGGAATAGCAATGTTAATGACCCTTATCGCCGGTTTGACAACGGCTGTAGGCGGTGCTATAGCTTTTATGGTTAAAAAAGATAACCTCAAAGCTTTATCTATAGGATTGGGATTTTCCGCCGGGGTTATGATTTTTCTTTCATTTACGGATATTATTCCCGAAGCAGGAGAAATGCTTTCCATAAATTACCCCAATCATTTTGAATGGCTTGTTCTTATGGGATTTATTGCAGGCATCGTTGTTGCAATTTTGATTGATTATTTTTTGCCGGATCATGTTGATCCTGATGAACTTGCAGATCCAGAGGCACCCTGTGCTCACAGGCATAAAATTAAAAGAGCGGGGCTTTTGACTGCTGTTGCAATATGTGTTCACAATTTTCCTGAAGGGATGGCTACATTTTTAACTACAACACAGAACTTAACGCTTGGAATTTCAGTCGGGCTTGCAATAGCGATTCATAATATTCCTGAAGGTATAGCGGTTGCGCTTCCTATTTATCATGTAACCGGCAAAAAACGTTATGCGATGCTTTATGCTGCTTTATCCGGTATTACGGAACCTATCGGGGCTGTTATCGGAATGTTTTTATTTAGTCTTTTCCTTCCGCAGGTTCTGGTCGGAATTCTGCTTGCTGCAGTGGCCGGTATTATGATTTATCTTTCTTTTGATACTTTGCTTCCGCTATCACGTGAGTATGGCAACTGGCATCTTTCCATGATCGGAATCGTTACGGGAATTTTATTTATTTGGACAGGATTGATACTTTTGGGTCATGTTTAGTGGTGTCTGAAAGTTAGATACCGTAAGCTTTTTGGCGATTGCTTGTCCGTAAAAATACGTACGTAATTTTACTTAAGTAAAATTACGGACTTTTTTTATTTTAAAAATCGGTTATACTCAGAATATAGAAGATACAACCGGGATAAAAATCAGAAGGGAAGAAGCTTTTAGACCGGTAAGGGAGAACAACGGGATATTTTCTTACGTTAAAACCTTAAAAGTGTATTTAAATCAAAACAATCGAAATATTTAGCAGCTAACATAGTATTTCGATTAACACAAGGCAAATTGCCGTGAAAAAGATTTGTACATTGAAAATCCTTTGTATGTCAAAGGGTCTATTTAAGATGTTTTGTTATTAAAAACTCCAACTCTTAACACCCTAATCCGTTTATACGGAATTATTTTTAAATTATCTTACTCTAACGGGAGGATTTTTCCTCCCTTTTTATTGAAAAGAGATATTATTAATAAAAGCAAATATGGATAGGTTAAGATGGAAAGATAGCTTAAAAAGTTAAGGAATTAAGTAATGAATATATCGCCAAAGGAACTTAATGTTTTGACTTTGGTTGCTCAGGGCTATTCCGATAAAGAAATCGGTGTTAAATTGAGAATTTCAGAACGCACTGTTCAGACTCATATAACAAGGATAATCATGAAATTAAAAGCAAAAAACCGGGTCAATGCTGCAGTTTTATTTTTTGTAAACAACTCAAAACTGTTTAAAAAACACTAACAAATTCAGGACAAGCTATGAAAAGAATTATATTACACTGGACTGCCGGTGAGTATTACCCGACGGCAGCGGAGAGAAACTATTACCATTTTTTGGTAGGCGGGGACGGAAAAATTTATAAAGGCAAATTCAGGCCTGAGGACAATCTGGTATGCGTAAGGGGATGTTATGCCGCACATACAGGAGGCGGAAACACCGGTTCAATCGGGATTGCATTATGTGCAATGGAAGGCTTTTGTAACAAAGAGCATTGCGGAAAATATCCTATAACACCTGTTCAGTTTGAAGCGGCAATGCAGTTATCTGCCAAACTTGCGCTCAAATATGGAATTAAGACTGACAAATCAGGAGTTATGACACATTACGAATTCGGCAACAAACATCCTGATACAACAAGTTACGGCAAATCCGACATTACTTATATTCCGCCGTATCCATGGGTCGGGAAAAACGAAGCGGGAGATTTTATCCGTTCAAAAATCAGATGGTACAAAGCAAAAATGAAAGAGGTTTAGTTATGGAAACAGATTTTTACAATTTATCCGGCGGTATCAACCTTGCACTTACAAAAACAGAACTCGGAATTGATACAAAAAAGATGTACTGGTCGGACAGCAAAAATGTTGAAATATACAAAAACAGAGGTATTGCAAAACAGGCAGGCAACAGTTTGCTTTGCACTGTTCCAGGCAGTGAAGAAATAACAGGTCTTCATGAGATGTTTTACAGGGACGATTCAAAGCTTGTAATCACAACAGTTTCTGGAAAAGTCTATGTCTATAATCCTGCCAACGGATCAATGACAAAGCTTAATAAAACATTGAAGGGAAAAAAGCCAAGATTTGCCTCATTTTTAAACGGAGTGCTTTGTATTACGGAAAGCGACGGATTGTTTTATATAAAAAATGATTCTTCGTTTAGTGTTGTGGAATGTAATCTTAAAAATTCTTCAGGCTTAACGGTAACCGGGGATGTTTTGACAGTTTACAAAAGCCGTGTCTGGGTTGCAAGCCAGTCCACAATTTATTATTCCGCACTCGGGTCTTATACGGATTTTACAACTAAAAACGACGCCGGATATATCAGCGATTTTCATACAGATACGGCAGAAATAACGGCATTGAAGTCATATAAGGATTATCTGGCTATTTACAAAAAGAATATGGTTTATCTTTTGACAGGAACAAGCCCTGACGATTTTGCGATTGTTCCGTTTGCAGATAGAGGAACTGTTGCACCTAGATGCGTTGTGAATGTAGACAACAAACAGTATTTTTTGTCTTCCGGTATTTATGCGCTCGAGCAGGTCGGGGAACTCAATCAAATTCAGCTTGGTTCAGAAATCTCGCTTAAAATAAAACCGGAGTTTGACAATCTTGACACAAGCAAGCTTTCTGAAGCTATCTGCGTGCATTACGAGAATAAAAATCAGATGTGGTTTTTCCTGCCATACGTGGCTGAAGATTATTACAAAACTATCTGGATAAATGATTATGTCAACAAAGCCTGGTACAAGAGAGTTGTGCCTCAAAATATTACTACAGCAGCTTTGTTTGACAATTATGTGGTGAGTGCCGATAATGCAGGAAAAGTTTACAGAGAGGCTTACGGTTCAACTTTTAACGGGGATCCGATAGATTTCATGTGGAAATCCCCCTTCCTTTCAATCGGATCTCCTCATCATAGAAAAGTTATTGATGAATTTTATTTTATTCTTGATGACGCTTACGATAACAACTTTAATTTTTCTGTTTACAAAGACTATGACAGTCAATTAGGCGACGATCCGGAAAAGATTTATTCGGTGCATTATGACCAGTTAATCTGGGCAGACGACGAAACTTCTGACAATCTTCCCTGCCACTGGGCGGAAGATGATGCTGATATTCCTGTTTGGCCTGCAAATAAGGATGTGCTTGAAAAGGCCGAAATATCAGAAGCTAATTATGCAATTCAATTGTGTGTGGAAGGCTCGGAACAGACTGCGGACGTTGCAATTATCGGGCTTCAATTCCGTGAAATATATAACGATGACTAGCACTGCTCATTTATATAAATAGTACTTACACTTTAAAACCAAGAAAGGGAAAAGAAAATTATGACAGACACAAATTCTTACTCAGCTTTTATTCCTGAAATATGGAGTGCAAAACTTAACACTATGCTCGAAAAAGAGTGTGTAATGCTTCAATGTGTCAACAGAAACTATGAAGGTGAAATTAAAAATCAGGGCGACAAAGTAAAAATCATTACCCCTGCTCCCGTAACAATTTCAACACTTACAACAGGTTCAATCTCTTACAGCGAATTGGAACCGACATCAACAGATCTTGTCATTGACCAGAAAAAATTCTTCGCATTCAAGATTAATGATGTTGCTCAGGTTCAGGCAAATACCGATATTATGGAAGCACATCTTCAAAATGCCAAAAATGCAATTGAAGAAGTACAGGATGCCTACCTTCTTTCAATGCACGCAAATGTGGATGAAGACAATATTGTCGGCTCTGATTCCGCTCCTGTAACCCTTGATAAAACAACAATTTACCAGCAGTTTGTAAACCTTGCAATGAAACTAAAAGACTCAAATGCCGTAAAAGCCGGCAAACGTCCGTGGGTAGTAATTAACCCGCTGGTTGAATCTTATCTTCTTCAAAGTACGGAATTTATCGGTGCAAACAATGTTGCTGATGAAACACTAAGAGAAGGTGCAATCGGAAGAATTGCAGGCATGGATGTTCTTGTCAGCACAAACTTAACCCCTGTTTCAAATAATTACTACATTCTTGCAGGTACAAACGACGCAATCACATTTGCATCCCAGCTGGCAAAAATCGAAAGCCTGCGTGATAAAGACAGTTTTTCAGACCTTGTCAGAGGTCTTTACCTCTACGGCGCAAAAACTGTTCAGCCTAAAGCTCTGGCTAAAATGGTCGTAAAAGATCCGGCCGCATCAACATCAGATGCCGGTTCAAGTGATACTGATTTAGAAGGGTAGCACAGCAGGCTTTTACATATAAAAGCGCCCGCTGGCGTGTTTAGGCAACGGGTGCTTTTTAAAAAGAAATAAGGAGAGAATTCAATGATGAACACAAATACAGCAAATCAAATTTCATCTGCTGCCGTACCTCAGCAAACGGCTTTGATGAATAATCCGGCAAACGGTTTTATGCCGGCGGCGGGGTCTGCTATGTCTAATACCGGAATCGGAACTTCGGATCCTATAAGACAAACTCTGATGAGGGATATTAATATTGTCGGAAGTCTTATGAATTCAGGCGTTCTCAATCCGGTGCAAGGACAACATTTGATGAACTATATACTGACAAAGGCGCAACAGGTTATAGGCAGACAGATGCAGACGACTCCTCAAACGGTGCCCGTACCGACGGGAGGAATAGTCCCCGGGATTGAAGCATTCTTGAGGGAAAATCCGGACTTCTTTAATCAGAACGGGAGAAAACAGGTGCTGGAATATTT
Organism: Candidatus Gastranaerophilales bacterium; assembly: GCA_944323585.1. GTDB lineage: Bacteria > Cyanobacteriota > Vampirovibrionia > Gastranaerophilales > Gastranaerophilaceae > Scatenecus. Next base: position 7,170 of record CALUTA010000028.1, on the reverse strand, counting down.
GAAAAATTCAAATGCCGTAGTTGACAAAGATGAAATTATGCGAATATCCCAAATGGTAGAAGCTTTAGAGCAAAGTGCAATTGACGGATATTTGCAAAAACAGGCTCACGAGAAATCAATAAATGACGAAAACAAGGCCGCCAAAGAGAAGTTGAGAGCAAACGCACAAAACTCCAATGCGGCAGATGCAAATGCGAGGGTATTTACCCGTGAGCAAATCGGCAGAATGAGCAGTGCGGAATTTGCCAGAAACGAAAAAGCAATAATGGAACAATTAAGAAAGGGCTTAATCCGATAATGACGGCAAATTAAATAAATCTTGCGGACGGAATTTCTGCCGTCCGCAGGATTTCAAAACAACTCAAGGAGAAAATATGAATTATTTTGATTTAGTAAACAAATGTCTGGCAGAACTCAATTACAAACAGGTCAACGCATTCTCTGAATTAACCAAAAACGATCATAAAAAGATTAAAAACATAATAAATTTGGTAAATAACGAGGTTTGCAATTATGACAACTGGAACTTCAAATTGAGAAAAGCCACACTTAATCTTCCGGCTGGCAGTACGGAAATTGATAATACTATATATGGAAGGATTGCTTCTATTTTGATAGACGGGCATGTATACAAATATTTTGACAAACCGGAAGTTTTTATAAACGGCAAAGCACCGTCTGGAACTTACAGCAGTTTCAATGATAAACTTCTGATGCCGGAATTTGACGAGGATAAAACTGTTAATATTGTCTATTACACGGCAAATACCGCTATCAGTGCGGATGGTATAGAAAAGAAACTTATGGAAGCCGAAACGGACAGTTCGTTAATTCCTGATGTATTTGCAGAACCTCTGATTGTTTACGGAACATGCATGCGCTTAAAAGCAAATCCTCAGCATGTAAAATTCAGCTATTGGATGAGCATGTACAACAGTGCACTGGCTTCCATGCGATCAAGAATTACAGTTGATTCAGAAGCTGCACCTTTTGTAAATATGCGCAGATATTAGGTTTCAGTGTAAAAAAGACAAAAAAAACAGGAAGTTTTCATTGCCCCCTGTTAAGATTTACACTAGCCGAAATATAAATAGCAATATTATTATACAATTTTTTTTCAAAAAGTACAAACTTTACTAAGAAATGTAAATTATGAACAGATTAACACAACAGCAAAAACGGTTTGTGACCGAGTATATAAAGTCGCTTGACGGCGAGGTTTCAGCCCGAAAGGCAGGGTATAAATCAAAGGATTTAAAGTCTGTTACAAACGACCTTCTTTCTAACAAATCAGTAATAAATGAAATAAAAGAACAGTTGAAAAGCCAGATATCCTCTTTAAGGGTAAACAAAGGCTACGTGATTCAAAAGCTTTTGCAAATTGCGGAATTTTCTCTGGAAGAAGAAGAAATTCTGGATAAAGAAGGCAATTTTACAGGAAAGAAGAAGCTCAGGGATACTTCTGCAGGGCTGAAAGCACTGGAAAGTCTATGTAAATACCTTGGCTTCAACTCCGAAAATCAGGATGATGAATACCGTCATGCAAAAATTATTACGATCTCAAACCTTGATGAAGACAAAATTTAGATAAATAAGGAGATTTTTTTATGAAAAACAAAGATGAAAATATTGAAGAAATGCTTTTGAACAGCGCATCTTTGGACGACTTAATCCGTATGAAAATCGAAACAGAATTTCAGGATGAGATGAAAAGAGCAAAAGAACTTAAGGCAAAGAGAGAAAAGAAAGTTTACACAAAGATTGCGGAGGTTCCTCATGAGTATGTGTTTTCAAAATATGCAGTCTACAAGTATTACAACAGGCATAACAAGCAGGAAACATATATTAACGGCATTCAGGCAGATGCTCTTCTCGGACTACAGAACAACATAAGAGCAAAGATTTTGAAAGGAGAACTGAGCACATTTTCAACGGATGATGCTTATGTGAAGTTTGAAAAAGTATGTGTAAATTCCTGAATCTTGTAATCGACAGGGCGCATTCACGCTTTGAAAATACGGAATATCTTTCAAACGTAATATTCTTATACATGAGATATGCCAAATTTTTAAATGACGATTATGCGCCTGAGATAAGTTATTCAACAATAATTTCAAAAATAGAAAACTGCGGACGGTTATTTTTTGTTGTTCTTGATTCAAAAAGCGGTGAATTTGCAGGATTTATCTATATCGACAACCTGATCGGAAACAATAAAGAGGTTCACGGCGGAGAAATCACCGCATGTTTTGAAAAGAAATTCTGGGGAAAATTCGTAAAAGCCACGGCAGACAAATTTTTTGATTATTGTTTTAACACTTTAAAGTTTAAAAAAATTAAAGCACAGATTTACCCGTTCAATTCAAGGGTAAGAGCAATCCTGAGATATTCGGGCTTTAAAAAAGACGGCATCCTGCGGGGCGAAACCCTTAAAAACGGAGAGATGGCGGATGTAGAGGTGTATTCGCTTCTGAAATCCGATGTTAAATTTGTGCGGATAAGTTAAGGAAAGGTAAAAGATGAAAATAGAAACAGAAGATTTGACAACGGTGATAACACCGGAAGAGGAAACCCTTCTTGCGGCGGATATTACTGACAGATACGACAGATATGACGATTTGAGAAGTCTTCAGATTACGGACAATCGTCTGATGCGGGAGGCGATTTACAACAACGATATCCCGAAGATTAACGGCTGGGACAACAAGATTAAGCTTCCTGATATTTACGAACTTGCGCAGACTCTTAAATCACATATAAGCGACAATTTATATTCTCATCCGGAGGCAATGTTTGATGTGTCAGGCGCAACTCCGGAAAGCCAGCAGTATGCAAATAAACAAAAATCAATGCTGGTAAACACTTTTGAGCAGATGAAACTGGAAGATGAAATAGAAAAAGTTATAAACGGGATTGTTGAAACCGGTGAATGCACGCTTTTTGTCGGCTGGGAAACAAAAGTAAAACGTACAAGAAGGGTTTTGAGCCTTCAGGAACAACTGGAAGATCCGCTTCACAGAACTTTTGCAGTCGAAGAAAAACTTGTTTACGACAATGCAAAAGTAAAACATATCAAGTCGGAAGATTTTGTTTTTGACAAATCAGACCGTGACAACTGGGACAGATGCGCCAAGATTTACAGAACCTATTCGACAATAGACGAAATAAGATCTGACAAGGCGAATAACTTACTTACGGAAGAGAAACTGGAAACATTGAAAGGAGTGGTGGCAGGGAAAAAAACTAAAAACTTTGACAAGGGAATAGAAGACAGCAAAGTTGAGATTCTGGAATTCTGGGGAGATTTGGAACTTGCGGACGGAAGAATGCTTAAAAACTGGCTGATTGTAGTTGCTGCAAGGCGTGAAGTAATCAGATTTGAACCTAATCCGTTTGTTATAAATCCGTTTATTCACGCAAATATCATAGAGTCACCCGTAACAGGCAGGGGAATTTCTCCGCTTCGGGTTGCATTGATTTTGAACAATATCGCATCAACAATTCTGAACAAACAGATAGATGCGCTTGCATTGATGATGAATCCTCCATATCTTGCGCCGAAGGGTTGTTTTAACGGCGAACAGATTGTGAGTCCGGGCAAAATTATTGAATACGACTCTGCCTTAATGCCAAATCAGCCGATACCTTTGAGTTTTGACAAAGCCATGGTCGGATGGGATTTTCTGAATTACTTCAAATCAACAATTGAAAGTGCAACGGGAATCTTCAAAAATATGGCCGGAAATACCCAATCAACAGCAAGAACCGCAACGGAATTGAACTACTCTGCGAACGGTCAGGAAGCACGATTGAATATGTTTCTCGATGCCATCAACCGCAAGGTAATTGTTCCGATGGTTGAAAAGACGGCCGATATAATAGCAAACTTTAAACTCGGAACGGAAGTAATCGGAATTCATGACAGGGGACAAGTTTCGTTTCTGGAAATTGACGACAAAATCAGAAACGGCAATTACATTTACCGTTACGGCGACAGAAAGGCGACTTTTGAGCGTAAAATGCGATTGAAAGAGCTTTTTGAGGTTGTGAAATCATTTGCGGAAGTTCAGGAAGTTGCGCAAAAAGTCGACTGGATGGAATGCTTTAAATTTGCACTGGAACAATACGGAATTGAGAATGCAAACCAGTTTTTGAAGGATGAAAATGACAGCGCTTCAACTTCTAAAACTTCAACAGACAATCAGAACACACAGCAAAACTCTAATACGTAATTTTTGGGCATATTTGACATCAGCTATTCATTTTCAGGTGCCGCTAAAGTTTTTTCTTACCTTTGGCTCCTCATTGCGGCACCTTTTTCTTTAACAGGTTTACCCTAATTGAACAAAAAGGAATTGGAATAAATGATATACAAGTTACTGAAAGCACAACGTGAGTTTTTAGAAATTCCGCACCGATACACGCTTGATGTTGCGGTTTATCAGGGCGGTTACGGCTCGGGAAAAACGTTTGCGGGATCGCTTCTCGGAATATTATTGAGTTTGAAGTTTCCGGGAATCAGGGGGCTTGTCGGGGCGCAGACTTACACTCTTGTAAGAGATACCACGCTTCAGACTTATTTTGAACATCTTGAAAATATGGGATTTATAGAAGGTGTGGATTTTGAGTGGTCATCTTCTTTGCAAAAACTTTCATTTTATAACGGAAGCGAAATCCTGTTCAGACATTTTGACGAACCTAACAAATTAAAATCCTTAAACCTCGGATTTGTGGAGATTGAGGAAATGTCTGATATTCCGTATGACACTTTCAAGATGCTTTTGAGCAGAATGCGCCAGCAAAAGAAGGCAGCGTGGAAAAATTTTACATACAGGATTTTTGCGCACACAAACCCCGAAATGCAAAAAGGCTGGGTGTACAAAACTTTTGTAGAAAATCCTGCCCCGAATTACCGCCTAGTTACGGCGCCTACTACAGAGAATATCTATCTGCCTGAAGGTTTTTGCGATGAACTGAAAAAACTTTATGACGAACAATATTACAATATTTTTGTTCTTGCCCAAAACGGCGAATACAACAAAGGGCTTGTTGTTAAGGATTTTACGGGCGAAAACATCAGGGATATTCAGTATTGCCCCGATATGGATCTTCACATAAGCTGCGACTTCAACGTTGATCCGATGGCGTGGGTTCTGGCGCATAAAACAGAGGATAAAGTTTTTTATTTTGATGAAATTGTGCTGGAAAATACGACAACAGCGCACACCTGTGACGAATTTTGCAGACGGTATCCGGTACATAGAGGAAAGATTATTATAAACGGGGATGCTTCCGGCGACAACCGTTCCTGCATAAGCGAATACACAAATTACGTAATAATTAAAAAGAAACTTCTCAAATACGGCTACGACGTTGATATCAGAATTAAAGCCTTCAATCCGCCTATAAAAAACAGGATTGCCGCATTTAATGCAAAAGTCAGGTCGGCGGACGGAGAAGTGTGCCTTTATGTCGACAAAAAATGCGAAAAACTTTTATATAACATATACAACCTTAAATACCGTGAAGGCACCTCAAGAATAGATGTGCCGACATATCAGCAGATAAAGCAGACAAAAGAACTTAAATTTTTGTCGCACCCGATGGATGCGGCATCATACCTTGTCGACTATTACTGGCCGATAAAACTTTAACAATACACAAAGAAAGGGGAAAATATGGAACAGATTTTGAATTTTGAAGATTTACACAAAAAAGCGAACGAATATAAAGAACTTTGTTCAAGAGCGGGCGGTGCAATGGCTGCAGCGTCAGGCACAAAAGTTTATAATCAATGGAAAAAACTGGACGGATTTCACGAGCAAAAGACGAATTTTAAAGGGCTTTTGTATTCTGACGGGAGTGAATATGTTATCTGCTATCTCGGAACAGACAGCAAATGCATTAAAGATCATATAGAGAACCTTGTTATGGGTGTTTTTGGAAAGAGTTTTCAAATGCGTCTTGCCAATTTTTATTACAAAAAATGCAAAGATAAATACGGGTTTTACAATGACAAATTGACACTTATAGGACACAGCGAAGGCGGCACCGAGGCAGCTTATACAGGCATAAAAAACAGGGTAAGAACTGTTACTTTCAACGCATTCGGTCTGAGCAAAAAATTATATGACACAAAAGCGGATTATTCAAATCTTATAACCAATTATCGTGACGCATCTGACCTTGTATCAAAATTAAGGGAAGCACCGGGGCGGACATTTGTAGTTCCGTCAACTTTAGACCAGTGTTTTGTAAAGCGGATTCTAGGGTCAATAAAGTCGCATAAGCTTAATAATTTCGGCGATTGTTGTGATGCTGTGCCGTTGGAAGAATATATGGACTCGCACCCTTTTTTTATAAATTCGTACAAATTGTTAAAAAAGTTGTGAAAGATATTTTTTCACAGTGCAGACTTAACAAGAGGAAATTAAGAATGGAAAATTTACTGAATTATGCGCCGATACTGGTGGCGGTAATGATATTTTTGATACAGCAGAGGATTGTAATAACACCTGAGCAGCTGGAGAAAAAACATCGTGAAATTATGGATGATATAGAAGAAAAATTTGTATCAATCCACAGTTTCAACGATTTGAAGGAAAATTTCGGAGAGATGAAGGAAAAGATAGACAAGATTTATGACTTTATAATTACTGTAAAATAGACGGGGAAAGCCCGAAAGAATCTCCTTAAATTTTATAAGGGATCCTTCGGCTGAAGCCTCAGGATGACAGGTCTAAGAATCTAATATTACAGACTCAGAATGACAAATTTATTCTATTTTTGTGTATGTCAAAGGGTAATAGTGAACAATATTAACAATGTAAAGAATTGTAAATTTTTTCCTTTTGAAATCATTATATCCTAAAGTTTTGGTCTAAAAATTCCGATAACCATAGCAAAGAATTGTTACTAAAGTGAAAGGAAAGCGGACTTAATGGGACTGGCAGCATCACAAGCGAGATTTTTAGCCATAACAGCAAGAAAAGCTAACTGTGAATTTCAGTCAATGCAGATAGCTCAGCAAAAGCTGTCCATTACCCGTGACCTTGAAGCAGCTACGGCAGAATATCAAAGTGCCCTGAATACGACAAAACTTGTATGGGATCCGGATGGAACGGGTGATAATACATTTGATTTGACTTACGATATTATGATGAGGCCGTC
>CALUTA010000027.1 GCA_944323585.1 Candidatus Gastranaerophilales bacterium | reverse complement strand
AGGGTTTGTGATGATAATGAAGTCATTTTCTGACAGTCCGCCAAGATAATCATTTTCGTTCAGCGCAGATTGTATGATTGCGCAGAAGGTTTGCACGAGTTTGTCCGAGGCAAGCGGGGTATAGGCTTCTTTGTAAGTTTTGAAGTTTTCAATACTCACATAAAGACATCCCCATGGGTCTTTAGAAGTTACTGTGCGTCTTAGGGAGCGCATTGTGTAGTTTTTGTTTGGCAGAAGGCTTTTGCTGTCTAAGTTAGACTCAAATTCACGCCTTAAATGTGCTTTCATCCTCATGACAAATTCTTCATTGTTGACAGGTTCGCTTAAAAAGTCATCTGCTCCGCAGGTAAGGGCGTCCAGACGGTCTTGAATTTCAGATGATTTAGAAAGTGCGACTATTACGGGACGCATGTTATATGTCAAAGCCCTTATTTTTTTGCAGTAATCCCCGAGATTGCCGTCAACACTGTCTGAAATTATTATCAAATCCGGCTCTTTGTCCTGAATAATCTTCATTGCAGAAAGCAGGCTCCGGCTGATGATGACTGTTGAAAGTTCATTTTCCAGAAGCTTTTTATATTTAACCGAAAGTTCACGGCGTTTGTCGATAATAAGAGTTACATACTGCATTTTGCCCTCGCCTGTTTTTCAACGTTGCTTGCTGGCATCAGGATTTCAAATGTTGTTAGATGTCTGCCATTTTGGTCAGGAACTGATTTGACGAAAATTTTTCCGCCCATTTTGTCTACAAGTGTTTTTGTTATGTACAAACCCAGTCCGCTTCCTTGAACCCTGCGGGTCAGCGGATTGTCCAGTCTTGAAAATTTGGTGAATATTTTGTCGTAATCTTCTTCATTGATTCCGATGCCTGTGTTTGTGATTTTTATTGATACAAAGTCTTCATTGCCGGAAAAGCCTGTGTTAATATGAATTGTCGAATTTTCGTCACCGTATTTCGCCGCATTTTCAACTAAATTAGTTATTATTTGAAGAAATTTATCTTTATCCGCCAGAATATATGGTGTTTTAGGATCTATTTCAATAACAAAATTTTTATCGGGATACTGGCTTTTTATAACAGAAACTGCCATTTGCGCAACCGGTTGTATCGAAATTTCTTTCAGAACAAGATTATCCTTGCCGTGAGAAAGTTTGGTGGCTGAGAGCATGTTCTCTACAAGATTTATCAATCTGTTTGACTGGTCTTCTATTATTTTCAGAAATCTTTTTTTGCTCTCATCGTCCAGTTTGTCCCATGAGGCAAGCATCGTTTGAGAAAATCCTCTGATGGAAGTTAAAGGTGTTCTCAATTCGTGGCTTACTGTTGATATAAAGTCTTCGTAATTTTTTTCGATATCGCTCATACATTCATTATAGCAAATTTTTATCGAATGTGAATACTACATCATTTGGAGGATATTTAGGAGTAATTGTTAAATAATTTTTTTGCGGGGTCGTATAAAAAAATATAGATATGAAAAACGAAAGTTTTTCATACCTCCTCCCCAAGTCTGGTAGCCGTTCTTATTAAAAAGACGGCTTTTTTTTGTGTAATTTTTTCTGAAAATTTTAAAATTGATACCTCAATTCTTTAGAAGTAATCCTTAAGAGTGTAGAAAAGCCGTGCCGGATACGTTATAATAATACAATACATTAGGGGTAATATGAAATTTAAAAGGAGAAGGATTACATGAAAACTGCAACTAAAAAGGGTATGAGAACCGGGAAGGTCAGATCAAAATTTAATGATGAATTTGAAAAATATCTTAAAGCTCAGTGTTTGAAAACTACGTTTAACGGGTTGGAATTGGAAACATTTTCCTGGTACAAAAAAGTTTTAGGTCTTGTATAGTGTTTATTAAATAAAGCAAAACGTCCGGTAAAATTGCTTTTGCCGGACGTTTTGTTACACCTATATCAAAAATTTTCCGTTTTCATAGATCAAAATATCCTCGGCATAGATTTTGCCGCCTGATTGCATGCCTTTAATCATGTCCCAGTGAAGACCGGATACGTTTTTACCGCCGGTTTCGGGGTATGATGCGCCTGCTGCCATATGGATTGAGCCTCCGATTTTTTCGTCAAAGAGAATGTTTCCTGTAACATCTTTTATGCAGTCGTTTGTGCCGATTGCGATTTCTCCGATTCCTCTGGAGCCTTCGTCTGTGTCAAGCATGGCATTTAAGAAGTCTTCGCCTTTGTCGGCTTTTGCTTTTACGATTTTTCCGCCTTCAATCCACAGGTGAACCCCGTGAGCTTCATTGCCTCTGTAAAGCTGCGGGAAATCAAAGTAAATTTCACCGTTTATATCGTTTTCGACCGGAGAGGTGAAGACTTCTCCGTCAGGATAGTTGTTTAAGCCTGAACAGCTTATCCATTTTCTCCCTTCGACTCCGAAGGTTATATCTGTTCTGTCGCCTGTAATGCGGACTTTTTTGACATTATTCAGATAATCCGCCCATTTGGTTTGTTTTTCGTCCATTTCTTTCAGTTTTGCAACAGGGTCGTCAAGGTCAAGATAGCAGGCTTTGAAAAGAAAATCAGCATATTCATCAAATGACATTTTGGCTTCCTGCGCCAGAGCATGTGTCGGAACATCTGCGATAACCCAGCTTGCTTCTCCCTGTGCGGAGCGGGTCAGAAGTTTTTCAGATAAGGGTTTTGTAGCAGCTGACCTGCGGGCAAGTTTTTTCATATCTGCACGTGCCATGTTTTTTGTGTTCATAGGCCCGCCGATTGAGATGAATTTGTCTATTGTTTCGTATTCAAGTTTTGTTATCGGGTCGATATAATCCAACTGTTCGTCCGTTGCGTATTTTATGAATGTATCTGACAAATCTTCGATTGAAGTTCTGACAATCGGGTGTCCGCCTCTTTCCAGAACCCTTTTATAAACTGCTTTTACAAGTTCTTTTGTATAAACGCTTGTTCCTCTGATTTGAACAAGGTCGTCTTTTTGCACATTTGTTGAATAGTCGACAAGGACTTTTGCGTATTTTTCCCAGATTGGATTTTCCATAGTTTTTCCTTCTTAATTTATCTGCATAATCTATAATATATTTTTTAATCTTGCAATAAGCTGGATTCTTTCGGGCTTCGCCCTCAGAATGACGTCATTGCGAGCCGGAGGCGAAGCAATCCAGCCTTTTAAATCAATTCTTCATATAAATCCTGCCAGTTTGGATTTATAGTTTCTATAAGATCAAGTTTTTTCTTGCGGGAGGTGCCTTTTAATTTTTTCTCCCGTATTATTGCTGAAGCTATATCGTCATAGACTTCATAATAACCAAGTTTATCGACACTGTATTTTTTTGTAAATCCCTCTATAAGTTTATTTTTATGTTCGTATATTCTTTTTACAAGGTTTGACGTCACTCCGACATACAGAGTTCCGTTGCGCTTATTAAACAATATATAAACAAAACCGCTCATAATTCGCCTTTTAGTTAATTGCTCCGGTATTTAAACCGGAGCAATTATTTTATTATAACTTATTCCTCGCTTTCGAGGGATTCGTGGCCTGATTTGTGCGATTTGAGAAGTACACCCCGTTTTGATGTTTTGATAAATTCTATCATTTTTTCAATATACGGGTTCATCGGGATTTCAGCCTTAATCTTTTCGATTGCCTGAGTTGTGTTGTATTCTTCTGAAATCAAAAGTTTGAATGCTTCGTTAGTATGAGTTCTGACTTCGAGCGGAACTCCTCTTCTTTTCATTGCAACAATGTTAAGTCCTCGTGGAACCGGCGGTCTGCCTTCACCTTTTGAGTACGGTAAAATATCCTGACGAGAGGCTGAGAATCCGCTTATGATAGCCATGTCGCCAATTCTGATATTCTGGTGGAATACGCTCATTCCGCCGACAAATGCGCCAAAGCCGACATGAACATGTCCGCCTAATGTTACAAGGTTTGCAAGGATAACTTCGTCAGCCAGAACGCAATTGTGTGCAACATGAGAACCTACCATCAACAAACATTTTTTGCCGATTCTTGTTGTAAAATCTCCGCAGGCAGCACCTCTATGAACTGTTACGTTTTCTTTAATTATTGTACCGTCGCCGATTACAACTTTTGTCGGCTCGCCTTTGTACCCCAGATCCTGAGGCTCTGAGCCTATTGTAGCAAACGGGGATATTGTACAATTTTCTCCGATTTCCGCAAATTCAATATGTGCGTTTGAGATTACTCTTGTACCGCTTCCGATTTTTACATTCTCGCCTATTACAACATAAGGTCCGATAATCGCATCTTCCGCAATCTCTGCCGATGGATGGATAATTGCTGTTTTGTCTATCATAAATTACCTCTCTTACTGTATATGTGTCAATTATAGTACAAATAGAGGCATTCAACAAGAATTTTATATTATTTTAATATACTGATTGTTTATTTCATTGATTTATCAATGATACTCTTATACACAATCCAGGCGGATATCGTGTGTTGTACGTAATCGATTCTTATCTCTTTTTCTGAATTTTTGGCTTCAGGCTTTTCCCAGTCCGGGCTTGACGGAATTCCGCCTTCAAAGGGGCCTGTTTTCACCTGATGTTTTGATAAAAATTCAACTCCTGATTTTATTGAATACAGAACTTTTTTCTGTAAAACTTTATTATCCAAACACTGATATGCAGCAATTAAACCTTCCAGTATTGTTGCATTGCCGCATAAGGACCGTGTATTTGTGAATGCTCCGAATCTTTCGTCTCTGGTATTAAGGTTTTGTTTTGCTATAACTGATTTTATGTTTCTCTCCGCAAAATTTATAAGATATTTTTTCTGCGGCATATTCAAAGCATTATCCGGTGTTGCAAAGAGTTTTTGCACTGCAAGCATTCCCCAGTGATCAAATTTCCAGCCTGCACCGCCGGCTGCTTCTGCTTTTTCCGCAAGCCTGAATAATCCTTTCTTTGCTGTTTCCAGCCATTTTTCCTGTTTGTCAAATTCATACAGATACAATAATCCAAGACACGATTCTCCGGGATAATACCTTGCAGAATGAAGATCTGATTTTTCTTTTTTTACAAGTTCAAAACTCGGACAAAAATCTCCCTGAGGGGTTTGCATAAATATCAAAAAATTCCCCATTTTTTCAAGAATATGTTTTGAAATTTTGTTGTCTTTCAGAAGATTTGAAAGTGCTATTAAGGCAAGTCCGGTTCCGCCTGATGTTGCAAGTAGTGCAGGGGCTTCTTCTTCCGGTTTTGATAAAAGTCCGTACATATCCTTGCCAACTTTTTTTATATAATTTTTTACAAGATATTCTGAAGATAAGAGCCGTTTATTATAGAGTGCTTCTTTTCCGAGCAGTCTTTCGCAAAGATACATTGAATACAGGGTGCCTGCGTGTCTTAGCGAACTGTAATATTTTGCGGAATATTTCTTTTTGGGATTCAGGCTGTTTCTATAAACAAACCTGCCGTCCTGCTGAATATTTTTGGATATATACAACATAGCAAGAATTATGGCATTTTCCAGCTCATCCGCACTCTCGGGTGTAAGTGTAATGCTGTCTTTTTGTCCAAATAAATTAGAAAGTATGGGAAAATGACTTCTCATACTTTCTATTATACGCAGAATTATATAAATTGTCTATTATTTTAATGCGAAAGTCATATCTGCTTCGACACAAATTTTGCCGTCGACTTTACCGATTCCGTGAGCTTTGCATACAGGGCCTTTCACCTTTGTAAGTTCGACTTCCATTTCAAATTTGTCGCCGGGGCGGACGATATTTTTAAATCTTACACCGTCAACACCTGCGTAAAGTGTTAATTTGCCTTCGAATTCCGGCATTGTCATCAATATCGGTGCCGAGCATTGCGCCATTGCTTCAAGCTGTAAAACCCCCGGCATTATCGGGTTGCCCGGAAAATGCCCCTGGAAAAATTGTTCATTCATTGTCATGTTTTTGTAGCCTTTGGCATATTTCCCCGGAACGCATTCTGTAATTCTGTCTACAAGCAAAAACGGAAATCTGTGAGGAATCATTTCCATTATTTGCACTGTATCAAATTGCAATACTTTTTCTTCCGTTTGTTCTGTCATAATCAATCTCTCCTATTATCTTTACTTTTAATTATTTACATTCAATCAGTTTATCTTTCAAAATTTTGGCTGTTTTGATATGAACGGCATGACCTGCTTCTTTAGCTAGTATCTGGCATTTCATATTAAGCGGGTTCACACCTGTCAGATAAAAATCTCCGATTAAATCTAGAATTTTATGCTTGACAGGTTCTAAGTCGCTTCTTAATGGCGACGTGTAGCCTTCGTCCTGAAGCCCTAAGGTGTTTTCAATATTCACACCTCTTGCAAACCCGAGCATCTGGAATTTTTTCAGGTCTTTATAAAATCCGAATGTTCTTGCTTCTATAATTTCGTCTTTATTTTTAGGATTGTATGCAGCCCAGCGTCTTGTTAAGTCCGGATGGTCATAGTTTACGGCATATGATATGTAAAGTTCATCCGACGGCAGGACTACAAGACTTGTTTTTCCGTTTAAATAATATACTGGTTCTTTGACAGTATAATATTTTTTCTTTTCAAAAAGATGTTTTTCAATTCCTGCTTTTTCAAAAAGTTCAACCCACTGTTTTGAACTTCCGTCGAGTGCCGGAACTTCTTCTTCGGTCATAAAAATATCTATGCTGTCGATTCCGCAAAAGGCCAGTGCTGCAGTTAAATGTTCGGTCAACATGGCTTTTGACTTTTTATTTCCGAGGACAACACAATGATCTGTTGACAAAACATTATCCGCTATAGCTTCAAAGGGTTCGATTTTTCCGTTAGCGCAAAGTTTTGACAATTCTTCCTTTGTTAAATTCGGGGTTGTGTCTTTACAAATGTAATATCTGATTTTTCCTGAGTTTGACGGGAAAAATTTTACAGAACACGGTTTGTTTTTCATCAAACCGTGTCCATGAATTGTTATTTCATTAAGAATTGTGGTCATTATTGATATTTTCCTCAAATTCTTTCAACAAGGGTTCGTATTTTCTGAATTTTGCAAAAATTTCCTGTGCATCTTTCATTGTCTTAAGCTGTTTTATGAATTCTTTTCTCGGAACAGCCGGAATGCCGACAATGATTGATTTTTCGGGGAATGATTTCGTAACACCGGCTTTTGCCGTAATAATTGTGTCGGAACCGATTTCAATATGATCGGCAAGACCTGCCTGACCTGCGATTACAACTCTGTCGCCGATTACACAGCTTCCGGCAATGCCTACCTGAGAAACTATCAGGCAGCCTTCGCCTATTTTACAATTGTGGCCTATCATTACAAGGTCATCAATTTTGGTGTTGTCGCCGATTGTGGTGTTTTCTATTGTTCCTCTGTCGATTGTGCTGTTTGCACCGATTTCGACGTTATTTCCGATTTTAACCGAACCGATTGAAGGAATTTTGAAGATTACATGTTTCTGGTTAGCTTCTTTGATTTCGCCTTCTTTTCTTGCCTGTTCGATGTTGTCGGGATTTTCGGTTACAAAGCTGAAACCGTCAGCACCTAATGATACACCGTGATGAAGGATTACATCATTCCCGATATCTACTCTGTCACCTATGTTTACGCCGGCATGAAAAAAGCAGTTTTTGCCGATTTTAGCACCGCCGCCAATGTATGAATTTGCAAGAATTTTTGTGTTGTCACCGATTACGGCATCGTGTGAAATAACTACATTCGGCCCTATTTGAACATTTTCGCCGAGTTTTGCGGTTTCATGAACTACAGCTGTAGGGTGAATTCCTTTATTAACTTCAGGTGCTGTATAGAAAAGGTTCAGAAGTTTCATCATTGCAAGACGGGGCCGTTCAACTTCTATGGTTGTTAATCCGTCAATCTGAACTCCTAAAGGTACAAGTGCGGCTTTTGCTTTTGATTTTGCAAGGTTTGCAATTTCATCTTCGCCAAGTGCCAATGCAAGAGTATTCTCATCCGACAAAAGAGGCGGTGCTATTTGCGAAATTTTTACATCCTGAGCTTTTGTAAGCATTCCGCCGACAATCTGTGAAATTTCTTCAACCGTAAAAGTTTTCATAAGCTTATCTCCTTAATTGTAATTTTTGTCTCTTGATTTTTTGTTTTATTCCGGAAAAACATCAAGTGTAAGATTTTCCGAGAATATATTTCTAATTCTTTGCATCAGAATTTTTGGATATTTTTTCAATGGTTTTTGTAGTGGATTTTCCTTCTACAAAGTCGATAAATTCTACTCTCGTACCGTTTTTTTTCATAATATCCGCTTCCGGAAGGGTTTCCATTGTGTAATCTGCGCCTTTTGTATAAACATCGGGCTTTATTTCATCCAGAAGATTGCGGGGGCTGTCTTCATCAAAAAGAACAACATAATCAACGCACCTGAGCGCACATAAAATTTCCGCACGGTCATTCTCGTTATTTATCGGACGGCCTTCGCCTTTTATTGAGCGGACTGATTTGTCTGAATTCAGAAGAACAATCATATAATCCGCAAATGTCTTTGTTTTTTCCAGATATCTGACATGACCAACGTGCAGAATATCAAAACAGCCGTTTGTTGCAACAACGGTCTTTCCGCTTTTATGAAGGTTCGAAACAAATTCAGCAACCTTTTCTCTTCTCAAAACTTGTCCCATATTACTCCTTATTCAATTATTCTACCAGAAACAAGGAATAAAAACCCTACTATATTAACAAAAAGTAATAAATTTTTTGTATGCAATTGTCCCTTGACGTACAGAACAGTAGCGGGATTCTTCGCCTAACTGTCATTCCGGAGGCAAGGCCAAAAATAGATTCGGAATGACAAATTTATTCTACTTTCGTGTCTACCAAGGGGTAATTGCGATTTTATAAAAGTTTGTTTAGTTTTTCGCCAAGTTTGTCGCCTAATTTGTAATAGGAAATTGAGGCGGGAGATTTCATCAGCTTTTTGTATGCTTTAACTCCGGCTTTATCCATACGTATTTCTTTTGTGATATCATCAAATCTTGTGGGGATTTTTTGCGCAAATTTTTCTGCACTTTTTTCAAGAATTTTTATATACATACACTACCTTCCTTTTATATTATCTAAAGGAAATAATTTTTTTAAATTGCGTGTTTTATATTTTTATTTAATTTTTGTTAAGCAATTTGTAAGGTCTGCTCAAGCATTTCTACGGTTGAGCGGGGGTAATTAAATTTCTGTTCGTCTTTAAGTTCTTTTTTGTCATTTTTTTTGTCTTCTTTTTCCATTATTAAAGTCCGGTTTTTCATTGTGTTCTCCTTAGGGGGCATTATTGTAAAATTCTTGAATTTTATTTTTTGCTATTATGCAAATATATTGTTTTTTATTTTATTAAATTTATCATTGGATTTTTATTTTAACCTGTCCGGCAGTTCTAATTTAGTACAAAAATTAAAATAAATCCATTTCAATTACTTTCCGGCAGATTCTGACAGTATTCAAAGCGGCGCCGATTCTAAGGTTATCTGCAACGCACCATAGTGAAATTCCGTTTTTGAAAGCCAGATTTTTTCTTATTCTGCCGACAAACACTGGATCAACTCCTGCGGCATCACGTGTTGTCGGGTATTCGTAGTTGTCAGGATTGTCAATAACTTTTACGCCGAATGAATTTTTCAAAATTTCACGCACTTCATCAGGTGTAATTTCTTTTTCAAATTCAATATCAACGGCTTCGCTGTGGCCTTTGTAAACAGGAACCCTGACTGCGGTACATGAAATCGGAAGGTCTGACGGAAGATGAAGGATTTTTTTAGTTTCATTTACAACTTTCATTTCTTCTTTTGTGTAACCGTTTTCGCAAAAAACGTCAATCTGCGGGATTACGTTGAATGAAATCGGTTTTTTGAAACATTTGTTTTCAAACTCTTCGCCTGCAAGATTTGCTTTTGTATCGGCCGTAAGTTCGTTCATAGCAGCAAGTCCTGCGCCTGATACAGCCTGATAAGTTGATACAAGTAATCTTTTTATCACCGCTTTTTCGTGAAGAGGTTTCAAAACAAGCATCAACTGAGAAGTTGAGCAGTTCGGGTTTGAAATAATCCCTTTATGTTTTCTCAAATCTTCGTCATTAACATTTGCAATTACAAGAGGAACATCTTCCTCCATTCTGAAGGCCGAAGAATTGTCAATCAAAACACCGCCTCTTTTTACGATTTCGGGAGCAAATTTTTGAGAAGTCGAGCCGCCGGCTGAAGCCAACACGATATTTATGCCGTCAAAACTTTCGGGTTTTGCTTCTTCAACAGTGTAGGTTTTCCCTTGAAATTCAATTTTCGTTCCTGCACTTTTTGCACTGGATAAAAATTTAATTTCATTGTATGGAATTTTCATTTCATCAACTATTTGTGTAATTTCCCGTCCGACAACGCCTGTTGCGCCTAAAATTGCAATGTTTGGTTTTCTCATTTGACAGCCTCTCCGATTATTTGTAATTATTTTTATTATTATATATTAGCAGAAACAAAAAGGATTAAAACTTGATATTACAAAACGTAAAAAAAGGCGGTTGAAAATTTTCAACCGCCGATTACTTTTACAGTAGAAATCTTATTTTATTTTTATTCGTCTTTCTTTTCTGTTTTTTTAGGAGCAGTCTGAACTGGTGCGGCTGCGGCAACCGGTTCAGCGTCCATATCTTCCTGAGATGCAACTTTACCGAGTATTTGCGGGAGTTCTATTCCTGCCTGGCCTGCAAGGTCATGCATTGCAGGAAGTGCCTTAATCAAATCTCTCATAAAGTTTGCGGTTGTGCTGCCGCCTTTGGAGCCTGCGCCGCCGTCCCAAACAGTAATTTTATCAAATTTGATATTTTTAATTGCTTCAACCTGTTTGCCGACAATATCTTCGATTTTTTCAATCATTAAGAAGCTTGTTGCAATTTCCGGTTTGTTGTTTGAAATTTTAACCAGTTGGTCGTAACCTTTTGCTTTAGCTTCCAATACGGCACGGACACCTTCTGCTTCCGCAAAGTATTTTGCTTTGATTGCGTCTGCTTCACCGTTTGCGATACGTCTGAGTTTTTCTGCTTCAGCGTCTGCTTCTACCTGAATTTTAAGTTTTTCAACTTCTTGACGGGCAAGTTCTTCTTTTTTCAATCTTGCTTCTTCACGTTCTTTTTGTGCCATTAAAACATCACGTTCAGCGTTTGCTTTTGCGACTTCACCGAGTTTCAAAGCGTCTGCCTGCTTAACGGCAAGATTTGCGTTTGAATCTGCGATGTTGGCTTTTGCAATGTTTTCACCGTCTACTGCTTCTGCTTCAAGGCTTGCGGTTTTAATACGCTGTTCTTTTTCTGCGTTTGTTTTACCGATTTCTGTCTGGGCTGTTTGTTCTGCAACCTGAACTTCTTTTTCTTTATTAGCTTCTGCTTCACCGATTGCACCGAGTTTTTCCTGTTGTGCAACTTCTACTTTTGCCTTGTTAATTGCTTCTGCGGCTGCTTTTCTTCCGATTGCATCAATGTAGCCTGATTCATCAGTAATATCTTTGATGTTTACGTTGATAATTTCAAGTCCGATTTTATTAAGCTCCGTGTTTACGTTTGCGTTAATCTGTTCAAGAAACTTTTCTCTGTCCTGGTTAATTTCTTCAATAGAAAGGGTTGCAATTGCAAGACGTAATTGACCTAATATGATGTCGCTTGCCTGAACGATTATATCGGGTTTTGTTAATCCCAGCAAACGTTCTGCCGCATTAATCATTATGTTTTCTTTTGTCGAAATTCCGAATGTGAAGGTTGAAGGAACTGCTACACGAATGTTGCCTTTTGAAAGAGCACCTTTCAAATCAATATCTGTTGTCATAGGTTCCAGTGATAAAACACCGTAATCCTGAATCAGCGGGATGATAAAAGTTCCGCCGCCGTGAACGCATTTTGCGGTTGACGTTCCGCCTGTTTTACCGTAAACAACAATGACTTTGTTTGACGGGCATCTTTTGTATTGATTGGCTACAAATATGAGTGCCGCAATTAATATAAGTGCGGGAACCACCACAAAAGCCATAAAACTTGCACTAAACATTTTTCCTCCTCTTTATTTTAAACTCGTACAATATAAATTTTGTTATCTTCAACTTTTTCTATTTTGACAGACATAAATGCATGAATTTCTTCATCTGTCATATTGATTGCATCAATCACTGAAAGCTGATCGTTGATGGTAATTTCTATCTGCCCCTGACCTTGCGGTTTGAATGCTGTGTATGCTCTGCCGACTGTTCCCACAAAATCTTCCAAATTAATTTTTGTTCTTTTGTCCAGTTTTTTGATTAAAAACATCAGATATGCAGATAAAAACATGAAAAACAAACCGAATATAACTGCCGCTATTATTGATATCAGGATGTTAAACTTAAACTGGCTTACTGCAGCAAGTCCGACCCATCCAAAGCCCATCATAAAGGCCAGTATTGATTGAATGGATAAAAAGTCAAATGAAACATCAGTTTCACAAATAGATGTGAAATCGGTGTGAACTTCCACATCTCCGCCGGTGAAAAGGAACAGGCACATTTTTATAATGTAAAACACTGTTGCAAACACTCCGACGGCCAAAAAGATGTTTGTAATATTCATAACTTCAGGCATAAAAACTCCTTTCTAAGAAATATTGTACTTTGAAAGGAGTTTTTTTCTGTCATACGTTTATAGTAAATTTTAGCCGATTACCGGAGCAACAAAAGTTCTTGCGGCAAGTTCTTTGTCAAGCATCAAAAGAGCTTTTGCGTCATCTTTTATCAATTTCAATGTCGCAAGAACACCGCCGACGTTTGATTCTTCTTCAACCTGTTCTTTCAGATACCAGTCAAGGAACGAAAGTGCGGCACGGTCTTTAACTTCTTCAGCCACATCCATCAATGCGTTGATGCGTGAAGTTACGTATTCTTCGTGTTTGAGAACTTCTTCAAATACATGCAGAGGAGATGTCCAATCCACTTGAGGTTTTGCAATAGCTTCAAGTTCAACTTTTCCGCCTCTTTCGTGAACGTAATTAAACATTCCCATTGCATGAGCGTGTTCTTCCTGAACCTGTACCGTCATCCAGTTTACGAAACCTTTGAGGTTAAGTCTTTCAAAGTATGCCTGCATTGAAAGATAAAGGTATTCTGAATAAAGTTCTTTGTTAATTTGGTCATTAAAAGCTTTTTCTAATTTTTCCGAAATCATTTTTCACTCCTTCTTATGAAAACTATTTTATATCTGCATTTTTATTCTAACACCGAAATATACAAATAAATATTAATTTTTAATTAAATTATCTTAACCTTACAAGTGAATGTAAAAATTATCGGAGTTTTTTATAAAAGTTTTGTTATGACAGTAAATTTTAACAACGGCAATTTGCGTCCTGTTGAAAAACTTCTTTTAGCTTTGAGCGGGAGCACAAAACTCCATTTTGACACCTGGGCCGAGGGAAGATGTTTTAGGGGGGTCGGTCGTGCTTCGAACAAAAGATGGATTGCCGGAGTGCATCCGTCAACTTTGCTCGGACGCACATTTAAGAGAACTGTGGATTCTGTTGTGACTTTGAGCGAAGGCAGGGAATTTTTCAGAGAATTTCCTAATCACATAAA
>CALUTA010000026.1 GCA_944323585.1 Candidatus Gastranaerophilales bacterium | reverse complement strand
TTTTTTATATTTTTCTTGTAATCCGTTTTTAAAGTGGTAAAATTTTGCTGTAGTTAGTTAGGGGGATCCGCCCCGTTATAGGTCTTTTGAACGTTGTCAACTGACCGGAAAGGATAAAAATGGAAAAAAACAACGAAACTTTACACATCTTGAGGCACTCTTGCTCTCACATCATGGCACAGGCTGTTCAGAAGCTGTTTCCGTCAGCAAAGTTAGCTATCGGCCCTTCTACGGACACCGGTTTTTATTACGATTTTGATTTGACAGACGGTCATGCTTTTACGGAAGAAGATCTCTCTAAAATCGAAGAAGAAATGAAAAACATCATCAAACAAAATCTTACGTTTGAAAAGTACGTAATTCCAGATGTGGACAAGCAGATTAAAGAATTTAAAGCAGAGGGTGAAATCTACAAAGCAGAGCTTCTTGAAGAACACAGAAACGACAACCCGACTTTGTACCTGACAAAAGACAAAGACGGAAATGTTCTGTTCAACGATCTTTGCGCAGGCCCTCACATTCCGAACACCTCGTTCATCAAAGCAAACGCAATTAAGTTACTCAAGGTTGCAGGCGCATACTGGAGAGGCAACGAAAAAAACAAAATGCTTCAGAGAATTTATGCAACAGCATTTTGGAATAAAGAAGATTTACAGGACTATCTGACATTTCTGGAAGAAGCCGAAAAACGTGACCACAGAAAACTCGGTGCAAAGCTTGATTTGTTCTCAGTAAGAGAAGAAATCGGCGGAGGACTTGTTCTGTGGCATCCGAACCTTGCTACTGTCAGGGAAGAAATCGAAAACTACTGGAGAACAGAACACAGAAAAAGAGGTTATGTAATCGTAAACACCCCGCAGATTGCAAAATCAAAACTCTGGGAAATTTCAGGACATATGGGACACTACAAAGAAAATATGTTCTTTATACAAAAAGACGACGACTCGGATGACCAGTACGTTGTAAAACCGATGAACTGTCCGTTCCACATTTTGATTTATCAGGCAAACAGACATTCATACAGATCACTGCCTTTGAGAATGGCAGAACTCGGAACGGTTTACAGAAAAGAAAAATCAGGTGCTCTGTCCGGTTTGACAAGGGTTCAAGGTTTCACACAGGATGATGCCCACGTATTCTGCACACCGGAACAGTTAATCGGCGAAATCAACGAAATTATTGATTTTGTAGCAGACACAATGGCAATATTCAACCTTCCGTTTGAAGTTGAACTCTCAACCCGTCCGGAAAGCTTTGTCGGAGATATTGAGAACTGGAACAGAGCAGAAGCCGGTCTGAAAGAAGCAATGGACAGACGCGGCATGAAATATGACATCAATGAGGGCGACGGCGCATTTTACGGGCCGAAAATCGACTTCAAAGTCAAAGATGCCATCGGCAGAACATGGCAGTGTGCAACAATTCAGCTTGACTTTAACCTGCCTGAAAGATTCGGTATCAAATATCAGGACAAAGACGGCTCAATGAAAACACCCGTAATGCTTCACAGAGTAATCTTCGGTTCAATGGAAAGATTCCACGGAATTTTAATCGAACATTTTGCCGGCGCTTTCCCGACATGGCTTGCTCCTACGCAGGTTGCAATCGTTCCTATCAGCAACGAAAAACACGCAGATTTTGCTGAAGAAATTTACAAAAAAATGCGCGCAGCTGGTATAAGAGCAAAACTCGACGACAGATCCGAAAGCATGAATTACAAAATCAGAGAAAGTCTTCAGGACAAGAAAATTCCTTATGTTGTAGTTGTAGGCGACAAAGAAATTGAATCAAATTCAGTTGCCGTCCGTGCAAGAGGAATCGGACAGGTCGGAACTTTCAAAGTTGATGATTTCATCGCAAAAATCGAAGATGAGATTAAATCAAGAAGCCTTGAGTCTTTTGCAAAAGCTCTTGTTAAAGCTTAAGACAAGGTAAAACTTTGACATCAAACAGCAGACTCTACAAAAAGAGTCTGCTGTTTATTTTATGTTTTTAGTATCTATAATATTTGAAAAACTAAGCATAAGTTTAAGATTTTCCAGAGGGTAATTGTTAATTTTATAGTTTAATTCACTAATAATTGAATCCTTATCTTTAAATTCCGAAAAATTAAACAACAGCCCCGCCTCAATATGAAGAATTTCAGTAATTTTTTCAATTGTTTTTAAAGAAGGATAAGACAATCCGGTTTCAATCCGGCTCAAATATTTTGCGTCAATATTTATCTTTTCGGCCAGCTGCGCCTGAGTCAAACCTCTCGACTTTCTCAATTCTTTTATTTTTAAACCCAAATATTTATTCATCGTTCCCATAATTTATATTTTATTTAACCTTTTCGGAAAAATAAACAAACTATATATGAGAATTTTATTTGACAACTATACTTATTTAGTATAATATCCACTTTATAAGAATATTTATCAACAATTAATCTAATTATAAGGTAGATAATATGCCCAAAATTTCAATTATTGTTCCCGTATATAACAGAGAAAAGCTCCTCAAAAGATGTCTTGACAGCCTGCTGAATCAGACTCTTAAAGACATAGAAATAATCTGCGTTAATGACAGTTCTACCGACAATTCGGAAAAAATCATAAAACAATATACAGACAGCAGAATAAAATTAATAACCATTCCGCACAGCGGCCCTTCAGTTTGCAGAAATAAAGGCATGGAAATCGCTTCTGGCGAATACATTGGATTTACGGACAGCGATGACTGGGTTGACCTTGACTTTTTTGAAAAATTATACTTAAGCGCAAAAAAGTATAATGCAGATATTGCAGCCGGCGAAATTATAAGATTAAACAACTTTCACAAAAAATACCACTTAAAATTTAAAGAAACAACTGTTACAAATGAACTGGAACAAAAATTGGATTTATGCGATTTTCCGGACAAATCATATATTTGGAATAAAATCTACAAAGCTGAAGAATTAAAAAAATTTAATTTGGAATTTGCGCAAAACAGACTTTTTGAAGATGTAATTTTTACCCCGCAGGCTTTATATCATTTAAAAACCTTAGTAACAGTACCCGACACTTTTTATTATTACTGGCGGACACGCAATTCAATTGTAACCGGAAAAGATGCTAAAACCAAAAACGACTATAATTATGCGATGGAATTCATAGAACAGTTTTTTAAAAAACATAGTATTGATCCTTCTTTATACGTTCCAGTTATTTCAAAATACAAATTCTTAGGCATAACGGTCATAAAACTCAAAACAACAGCTAAATATAAATTATTCAGACTTTTTAATTTTATTAAATGGAAAAGGAAAACTACTCTGTCATAAAATCTTCAACCCCGTCAGCAATGGCTTTTGCTGCATTTGCCTGAATTTCTTTATCCAGCAAATATGCGTTATCAGAGGGATTAATAAGATATCCGACTTCAACAAGAACGCTCAAAGCATCTGTATTGCGGACAACCGCAAAGCTTCCCTGCCTTACTCCGTCATCACTCAAAGGAAGTTGTGCCGTCATTGATTTTAAAATACTGTCTGCAAGAGGTTTTGCCTGCGGGTAATAGTAGAAAACACTTGTACCCTTATGCTCATTCGGATCCATATTATCAGGAAGCGCATTGCCATGAATACTTATAAATACCATGGCTTCATTTTCATTAGTTTTCTTAACCCTGTCATAAAGTCCGACAGTTTCGTCACCGTTTCTTGTCATAACGACTCTGGCGCCTCTGAGTTTAAGTTCAGACGCAAGATTTCTGGCTATTGCAAGGTTTACATCCTTTTCATTGTTTCTCAAACACCCTATTGCACCGATTTCATTTCCGCCATGACCTGCATCAACAGCTATTTTAACATTTTTTAAAGGTCTGCCCTTCCTGTTTTTCGGAAACTTTCTGACCTTCAAAACAAAAGTATTTCCGTCAAACTCTCCGCTGTAACCGACAAGCTTCTGCTTGAGCGGAAACTTGAACACAAAAGTATTGTCAGGCTTGCCTTCTATATTAAAAAACTTCACTATAAAAGGATGTCCGCCCTCAATTACATACGGGATTTTTTTATCAAAATCTATTTTAAAAATATAATAGTCCGGATTATCAACAGCTTCTCTTTTCAAAAGTTTTGCAGGAGTAAATTCATCCGCCGAAGTTACATCCCCGAAAGAAACCCATCCGAATTCTTTCTCATTAAGTTTAACTTTATAAAACCCGCTTTTTTCACCAACAACAGGCAGCGGAATCCCTTCCTGATAATGTGCAATCCTGTTATTTCCGCTGTCATAAGGGGTTGCTCGCAAAGGCACGTTATCTTTTAAAGTAACAAAAAACTCCGTTGATTCATAGGGAAGCTCTGTGTTTTTTGTAGTGTAAGAACCTTTGTAAAGTGCGGGACGTGTAATTTTAAAAACTTGTTTTTCGTCGCCGGATTGAATGACAAATTCATTTTTGCCTGTGTTGAGTTTTACGGCATAGGCAAATCCTCCTGATTCATGCACAGGAATTTCAGCCCCGTTAATTTTAAGCGGGATAGCGGTATCAGCACTTCCGACAAAAAAAGTAGAGGGAGAATTTATTGTCACCTCATTTTTCTTCGGATAGACGACATCCAGAGCGTAAACTGATTGCACACCCAACAAAAACGCAAAAATCAAACCAAAATATTTCATGATTTATATTATAGCTCTTAAATTAAAGGAATACAATCAATCGAATTATCGGGAAGAACAATTTTTCAACCGGCATCATTTAAGTGAAGAGTGAAGCGTGAGGAGTGAAGGGCGATTTGGTTGAAAGGTTGAAAGGCTAAACAAGTGAAGGGTGCGTTGAACAGTTCCCTCTCCCCTTTGTGGGAGAGGGTTAGGGTGAGGGGTTGAAAGGTCGAATAGTTCAACTGCTAAATAAGTGAAGGGTGAAGGGTTAGTCATTGCGAGCCGAAGGCGAAGCAATCCAGCTTTTTTCTCTCCCTCTCCCTGATGAGGGGAGTGGACGGAATTTCTTAACGAACTTTGTGAGTTTAGCGAGTAGGTTAGGCTTTCAACCCAACTAAGAATATTTTAAATTGTTACAGATAAAATGTCGGATTAGTAAATCCGACCTACTCTCTAATTTCAACAGTTCCGACCTTTGCGGAACGAACAATCAATGTTCCGTTTCACTACAACAGAGCAAGTGCTGTTTGAGTGCGAAGCACGAGTTCACTTGCTTTAATGTGAAACGGTTACTATTGATTAGTGAGTGAAGCGCAGGTCGGGAGTTTCTTTGCGGTACTTTCTTGTCGGTACAAGAAAGTACCATAAAAAGAATGAAAATCGGCTGGATTCTTTCGGGCTTCGCCCTCAGAATGACAGACCACTCACCATTCACTCATTTAACCTTTCAACCAAATCACCCTTCACACCTCACCCCTCACTTCTTCGCTCCCAAATGCGTAAATATTCGTTAATATTTCATGATTTTAATATTCCTTATGCTAAAATATTTCTATGTAAGGGGAGAAAGTTGTGAGAGTGAAACCGTCTGAAAGGACAAAAGAAAAAAGATTTAAAAGATTTGACAGACTGTTAAGCTGCCTGCACATTTTTTTTGTAGGCTTTGCCGCCGCACTTGTAATTTACCTTTTCTTCATAATGGTAATTGATACAGGCAAATATAGGGTTCGGGCGCAAAACCAGCGAGCCGGAAGAACGTTTTCAATGCGCGGGGACATTTATGACAGAAACGGGATAAAACTTGCAACAGACAAAGTATATTCTGACGTCTATGCCCACCCTGCAAATTACGACAGTTCACCTGAAGAACTGGCAAAACTTCTTGCCCCTATTTTAAGAATTCCAAAAGATCAGCTTGCACAAACCCTTAAAAAACCGGGGCCTGTTATAACAATAAAAAAAGATATTGACCGAAATGCCGCAAAAGAAATTGCAAAACTTCACCTGAGAGAAATCTCCATGGGCAAAAAAAATACCCGTGAATATCCTCAAGGAACACTTGCCGCACACGTTCTCGGTTATTACAATTTTGATGCTGACATTGCAAACGGAGTTGAATACACGGCAAAAGACAAGCTTGAAAATGTCGAAAATCCGGTCAAATTTCAGAGTACAAGGGACGGCAAAATCATATATGACTTCACAACCGATCCTGTTGCGACAACCCAGCCGCCAAAAGGAGAAAACATTACCCTTACAATAGATGCAGCAATTCAGCATATCTGCGAAAAAGAACTGCAAAAAATGGTTGATGAAAAAGAAGCACTTAGAGGAACCGTAATTGTAATGAACCCCAAAAACGGCGAAATCTTAGCTTATGCAGTTTATCCGACCTATGACCCGAACAATTACAGAAAAGCCACAGCAGAACAGATTAAGAATTGGACGCTTACGGACGTTTTTCCTCCCGGCTCAACCTTCAAAATTATTACCGTCGCCGCCGCAATGAGTCTTGGCAAAATAAACGAACACTCCAAAATTCTGGATACAGGAAAAACCAAAATCGGCAACTGGGAAATAAGAAATTATGATTATGACGTTCACCCTTACCCCGGCGAAATATCTCTGGAATACCTGTTTGAACACTCTAGCAATATCGGCGCAATCAATGTTGCCAAAACAATGACACCAAAAGAATTTTATGATGTATTAAAGAACTTTGGTTTCGGCTCAAAAACAGGGATAGACTTACCCGGCGAATCATCAGGACTTTTGCCTTACTGGGCGCAGTGGGACAAAGGCATTCAGGCAACGATGTCCTACGGATACGGAACCTCTGTTACTGCTATGCAGATGATATCGGCGGTTCAGGCTCTTGCAAACAACGGAGTTAAAATAACACCGCACATAATTAAATATTCACAAGAAGAATATGACCAGAAAATTCACTACACACAGGTCGTTTCGCCTGAAACCGCAAAATCCATAACAAAGCTTTTAACAGCCGGCATAAACAACGGCCGCTCCGTTATAAAAATGGACAACTACAATGTCGCAGCCAAAACAGGTACATCACGAAAACCAAAAGAAAATGCCGCAGGCTACACACCATATATGTACACATCAACAATCGGATATCTTCCTGCATCAGACCCGCAGATTTTGATTTACGTAATGGTCGACAGTGCAAAAGTCGGCGCAATCTGGGGCAACACTGTCGCAGGCCCGATATTTAAGGAAGTTGCCACACAGACAGCAAGAATTTTAAATTTAAAACAGGATAAAAAACCCGTAGTAAAAGGAGATGATTAAAAAAATGAAACTTGATGAACTCATTGAGCATTTGGATTACAAAGATTTAATAAACTTTAAAAACGTAGAAATAACAGGAATTTCATATAATTCAAAAACCACAAAACCCGGAGATATTTTTGTATGCCTTACGGGCGAATACACAGACGGACATGAATATGCAAAAAACGCAATCGAAAACGGAGCTGTTGCGCTTCTTGTCGAACACGCAGTAGAAGCGGGCAAAATTCCGCAAATTGTGGTTTCCTCAACCAGACATAAGATTGCAGACATTGCAGACAGATTTTATTCAAGCCCCTCAAAAGGCATCAATCTTATCGGAATTACCGGCACAAACGGCAAAACAACAGTGACCCATCTTATCCAGAAGATTTTGGAAGAAAACGGTCAGAAATGCGCTTTAATAGGCACTTTAGGCTACAAACTTTCATCAAACGGCGAATATCGGGATGCAAAACACACAACCCCGCAGGCTCCTGAACTTCAGGCAACTTTAAGAATGATTAAAGATGTTGAAAAAATTGACAATGTTGTTATGGAAGTAAGCTCGCACGCTCTTGAGCAAAACCGTGTCGGCGGATGCCAGTTTAACGGAGCAGTATTTACAAACCTTACTCAGGATCATCTTGACTACCATATTACAATGGAAAATTATTTTGAAGCTAAAGCTCTGCTTTTCAAACATCTTGCTGAAGGTGATTTTGCAGTGATTAACAATGATGACAGTTATGCAGAAAAATTCTTAAGCGTAATCCCCGAAGGTGTCAGAAAATACACTTACGGTGTTAAAAAAGCTGCTGATGTCATAGCAAAAGATATTAATTTTTCTCTTAACGGCGCAGAATTTACTCTTGTTGTCAAAAATAAAATCCTCTCAGATGCAGCTTCAAGTGAGGGCGAAAGCATTTACAAAGTAAATCTTCACATGAACGGAATGTTCAGCGTTTACAATGTTTTAGCGGCAGTTACGGCATCAATAGCTATGGGAATTGACGTTCAAACCGCATTAAAAGCACTTGAAAACGTAAAAGGGGTTGCAGGAAGGTTTGAAGTTGTGGTTAAAAAACCGCTTGTAATAGTAGATTATGCCCACACACCCGACGGACTTGAAAACGTACTTAATTCAGCAAGAGAAATTACCCCAAAAGACGGTAAATTAATTTGTCTTTTTGGCTGCGGCGGGGACAGAGATGCCACCAAAAGGCCTAAAATGGGTGCAATCGCTGAAAGAATTGCAGACAAAATTATTATTACAAGCGACAACCCGAGAAGCGAAGACCCGCAGCAGATTATAACAGACATTATTGCGGGACTTAAAAACGTAAATACAGAAACCGTAACTGTAGAACCTGACAGAGGACACGCAATAGCTTTATTAAAAACAATTGCAGGCAACAATGATGTTGTTATTATTGCAGGTAAAGGTCATGAAGATTACCAGATATTAAAAGACCGCACAATCCACTTTGATGATAGAGAAGAAGCCAAAAAAGTATTTGAGGGAAGCGTAATATGAAGACAAAACTTTTGATAGAACAACACTCCCACGGAGCATTTGGGATTGATTTTAACACAGCAACTCATGATGATATTCTTTATCTTACTAAAGAAATTACAAAGTACGGAATTGGAGGAATTTTTCCGACACTCGTAACTGATAATATTATGAATATCAAACATCAAATTGAGGTAATTAAAAAAGCAGCCCAAAAACAAACACCTGATATGGCGAAAATACTAGGCATTCATATGGAAGGCATCTTTCTTAACGTTGAAAAATGCGGGGTCCATAACCCGAAATATTTTCTCAAACCAACAATCGAAAATTATCAGATGATAGAAGACCCTTTCATTAAAATAGTAACTCTTGCCCCTGAATTTGACGACGGACTTATTATGTATCTATGGAATAAAGGGGTAAAAGTTCAGGCAGGACACTGCATAAGCGGACACTTAAACGGATGCAGAGGAGTTACCCATCTTTTCAACGCTATGAGCGGAATTGCGCACAGAGGAGTTTCAACTGCATTGTCAGCCCTGATTAATGATTTCATATACACAGAAATAATTTGCGACGGAATCCATGTATCAGATGATGCGCTTAAACTTGTATTCCGGATAAAACCGGCCGAAAAAATAATTCTGATAAGCGACAGTCTGCCGATTACAAAAAGCAACAAGACGGAAATGATATTTGCAGGTGAAAAAATTTATTATGACGGTATTAAAGCGACCTCAAAAGCCGGAACTATTGCCGGAAGCACAGCACTTTTGCCGGATATAATAAAAAGACTTCATTCAATAAAACTTTTCAATCCGCAATTTATAGAAAATCCGTATATATACCACAACGTAAATCTTAACGGCTATATTGAATGGGATGAAAACTGGAATATAGAAAAAGTTCAAATAGGATAATCTTATGAAAAGCGACAATATAAAAACAGGGATTGCAAAAACTCCTCACCGTGGTCTTTTGATGGCCTCAGGAGTAAGCAGAAAAAACATGAAAGCACCTTTTATCGGGATAGCGAGTTCTTTTTCAGACCTTGTTCCGGGTCATATCGGAATGAGAGATCTTGAAAGGCAAATTGAAAAAGGTATCCACACAGCAGGCGGACAGGCTTTTGTGTTTGGAGTTCCAGCAATCTGCGACGGAATTGCAATGGGTCACAGCGGAATGAGATATTCCCTGCCTTCCCGCGACCTGATTGCAGATTGTGTTGAAAGCGTTGCTGCAGCACATCAGCTTGACGGAGTTGTCTTACTTTCAAACTGTGACAAAATTACTCCAGGAATGCTTATCGGAGCTTTAAGGCTGAATATTCCTTCCCTTATCGTAACCGCAGGGCCTATGCTTGACGGTGAATGCAGAGAACACCACAAATTAACAATGGTCACAGGCTCATTTGAAGCTGTCGGCAAATTCAGAAACGGTGAAATTACAGAAGAAGAACTTCTTGCGCTTGAAGAAGAATCGTGTCCTTCGGCAGGCTCATGCCAGGGAATGTACACGGCTAACACAATGGCCTGCCTGACTGAAATTTTAGGTATGTCGCTTCCTTATTGCGCTTCAACTTCAGCCGTTTCATCAAGAAAACGCAGGATTGCATTCGAAAGCGGTATGCAAGTCGTAGAACTTATAAAATCAGACACAAAACCGTCTGATATAATTACAAAAGAATCTTTAACAAATGCAATTATATCTTCTCTTGCACTCGGAGGCTCCACAAACACCTTCCTCCATCTTCTGGCGGTCGCAAACGCAGCGGGACTTGATATTACGATAGATGACTTCGACAAACTCAGCCGGAAGGTTCACCAGATCGTCAAGATTAATCCGTCTTCAACTCTTACAATGGCTGATTTTCATAACGCCGGCGGAATTCCGGCGGTTGTAAAGTCGCTCGGGGATTTGCTTGCTGAAACCCCGACAGTCTGCGGTCTGACAAACAAAACTATCGCAAAAAACGCTTACATAAATACGGATATAATCCCTATGTACAAGGATTCCAAATACACAGAAGCCGGTCTTGGCGTGCTTTACGGCAACATAGCAAAAGACGGATGTGTAATAAAGATTTCGGGAGTCGCCCCTGAGTGCTGGGAATTTGAAGGAACCGCCGTAACCTTTGACAGTGAAGAAGAAGCAATGAATGCACTTGAAAATGACAAAATTAAAGCAGGGGATGTAATAGTTATCCGCTACGAAGGCCCCTCAGGCGGCCCCGGAATGCGGGAAATGCTTGCCCCGACATCACTTCTTGTCGGGAAAGGTCTTGGCAAATCCTGCGCTCTCATTACAGACGGAAGATTTTCCGGAGCAACAAGAGGAATTTGTGTCGGACATATTTGCCCGGAAGCCGCAAAAGGCGGTGAGATTGCGCTCATTAAAAACGGAGACAAAATCAAAATCGACATCCCGAACAGAAAAATAGAACTTCTTGTAAGCGACGAAGAACTTGAAATCAGACGCAAGAATTTAAAACCGTTTGAACCAAAAGTTAAATCCGGCTACCTTTACAAATATTCAAGAAATGTTCAGGATGCCTCACACGGCGCAATTGTTTAAAATTTTTACGTGATATTATATTGTTATGAAAGAATTAAAAGACTTTGCCGATGATATAAACAGGTGCTCAAAATGCGGACTTTGCCAGTCTGTATGTCCGGTATATAAGGTTACGGGTAACGACTGTGCCGTTTCAAGAGGCAAATTTGTTATGCTGGAAGGCGTTTTAAACGGAGATTTAAAACTTAACAAAAACATCGAAAAATACCTTGATATGTGCCTCAAGTGCGGAAAATGCAAAGATTTTTGTCCGAGCGGAATTGATGTTTGCGAAATTTTTAACATTGCGAAGTATGAATGCGCTAAAAATACATTTTCAGGCAAAGTAGAAAAATTTCTTGAGTCTGATTTTGTTTTCGGAAATTTTATGAAAATTGCAAAACAACTTACTCATCCGAAAACTTCAGAAGCTGTATCCCGCACCCGTAAAAATTCTCCACAAACAAAACTGCTTTATTTCAAGGGCTGTGTAAATAATATTTATCCAAAATCAGAAATGGCTCTGAAAAAAATCCTTAAAAACCTTGATATTGAACTTATTGAGCATGACTTTGATTGCTGCGGGCTTCCTTTTTTGTCAAGCGGAAATATGGAAAGATATGAAGAAGTAAAAAAGCGAAACCTTGCGCAAATGGATTGTGATTTTGATTATATTTTAACAGACTGCGCAAGCTGTGAGAGCACATTAAAAGAATATTTTAAAGATGCCGCCCCTCCGAAATTTGTCAACGCTGCGGAGTTTCTTGCAAAACAAAACGTCAGGTTTGGTTTCAAAAAAACTGTACGAGTTACTTTCCATAAACCATGCCATTTAAAAAGCTCCGCATTTATTCCCGGGTTGTTCAAAAGGTGCGAAAATGTTGAATATGTTGAAATGAAAGATTTTGATGAATGCTGCGGTTTTGCAGGCAGTTTTGCGCTGAAAAACAGTAATCTTTCAATCCAACTTGCAAACAACAAGGCAAAAAATATAATTGAAACAGACGCTGATGTAGTTTTGACAACGTGTCCGGCGTGTATTTTAGGCATTTTGCGGGGATTTAATCATAAAAGGCACCCGAAAGTTTTGAATGTTGTTGATTTCCTTGCTCAGGCTGATAATATTATCGTTGAATAGATATTAAATTTATTTTGACCAGATCGTATTAAGTTCAATATCTAGCGCCTGACAGATTTTAATGACAATAACAATTGTCGGGTTGGCTTTTCTGTTTTCAATCATGTTGAGATCCTTGGTTGAAACATCAATCATTTCAGCATATTTTCTTAAAATACACCTCTTTGCATAAGTGCAATTCTATTTAATAATTATTTTCCGAGTTCTTGCGCTTTTTGAGTGGTTTTTTCGATTACATCAAAAAACAGTTTGTCAGACTTTTCTTCCAGCATTGTCTGAATTCCGACAAATGTGCAGCCGCCTTTTGTTGCGACATTATCAATTAAAGTTTGAACCGGAGTTTCGCCTCTGTTCAGAACCATTTTGGCTGAACCCAATGCTGTCTGGGTTGCAAGAAGAAGCGATTTGTCATATTCAAGCCCCAATTTTTCACCTGCACGTGCCATATCCTCTATCACTTTATAGAAAAACGCAGGCCCTGAACCTGAAATCGCCGTCACAATATCAATTTGAGATTCCTCAACTTCTATTACCCGTCCGATAGAAGAAAGCAAATCCATCACAAACTCAAGATCCTCTTCTGCTGCATATTCATTCTTAGCAGCGGCAAACATCCCCTCCTTTACAAGAGCCGGAGTGTTTGGCATCACTCTTATGGCTCGGACATTCGGAAGAATTGATTCTATTGTATTGATTGAAACTCCCGCTGCAATTGACACCACAAGTTTGTCAGGTGTAATTTCATCCTTTATTTCTTCAAGAATATTTCTGACAAGATTAGGCTTTGTCGCAATAAACACAATATCGCTGTCCATTACAAGAAGTCTGTTATCCGTCAAAACTTCAATACCGAGTTTGTTTTGAGCAAGTTCGGCTATTTCAAAATTGACTTCAGACCCTTTAAGCTGAAGATTTTTTGCACAGTCACTGCTTTTTATTCCGGCAATAATAGCGCCCGCCATCTTGCCGCAACCGATAAATCCTATCTTTTTTAAAGTTTTGTTCATAATATTTAACCTGACTCCCTCTTTGATGTTGACTATTTAGTTTTTTTTGTTTAACATTTGAATTATACGACAAAAATAACAAAAGGGAATAAAAAAATGAGACGTACACTAGAAGGAACAAAAATTAAAAGACAGCACGTAAGCGGCTTCAGAGCAAGAATGGCAACTCCGGGCGGACGCGAAGTTTTGAACAGACGCCGTGCTAAAGGCCGCCACAGAATTGCAATTCAGGCTAAAAAACTTGCTTAAAATCCCCTAACCCCACTTAACCCCGAAGGGATTACGGCAATTTTATAAAAATAACACAGCAGGTCGAAATATTTCAGACGTGCTGTGTTGTTGTGAGAAAAATTAAATTATGTTACCAAAACAATTTAGATTAAAAAACAAAGCAGCATTCTCTGCCACATACAGAATTAAAAACTCCTTCCACAAAGGCGGTGTAACCCTTTTTGCCGGCAAAAAGAAACCTGAACCGGAGATTGCAACAAAAACCGGTTTTGTCGTATCAAAAAAAACTCACAAACGCTCTGTCAAAAGAAACCGCCTGAAAAGACTTATGAGAGAAAGCTACAGACTTCTTCTGAAATCAGGCCGCACCGCCAACTCTCAACAATACATGTCCCTTATTTTTGTTGGGGGCGAAAAGGCACTTGGAAAATCAATGAATGAAATTCAAACTATTGTAAAAAGCCTTCTGGAGAAACTCTGATGCTTGAAGGAACGTTTACAGACAGGGTCTTGATGCACCCGACAATCCGACCTTACCCGCAGCAGCC
>CALUTA010000025.1 GCA_944323585.1 Candidatus Gastranaerophilales bacterium | reverse complement strand
ATCCTCTGCTGCGGCTTTCTTCGCATCAGCTTCTTTTGAACGCTGCCAGATACTTTCACGGGTCAATCTCGGCATAGAATACATAGCGTCTTTGTGCTCTTTCACAAATGTCATCAATGACGTTTTGCTTAATTGAGCTGTATAAGCCGTCAAAAATTTTTCATAACTGCCGTATTCCTGCTGTAATTCCGGACTTTCGTTAAATTTACTTAGTGATACAAACTCAATTGCCATAGTTGATCCCTTTTCTCTTAATAATATATATATATAAAGTATTTATGCCCTTAAAAATTGCCTTTTTTATTAAGAAATGTTACAAAATCAAGTTTGAATTCTTTGTGCTAAAATAAATTTATGATTGACAGATATTCACGTGAAGAAATGAAAAAAATATGGGATTTGAATTCCAAATTCGACTACTACCTGAAAGTCGAAATTGCGGTTTGCGAAGCTTACACCAAAATGGGCAGAATCCCTAAAAGAGATTTAGAAGAAATTAAAAAGCGTGCAAAATTCAATATCGAAAGAATTGACGAAATTGAGCGGGAAGTAAAGCATGATGTAATTGCTTTTCTGACCTGCGTGAACGAAAGCCTCGGTGAAGACCTTGCCCGCCACATGCACATCGGTATGACAAGTTCCGATGTAATTGACACTGCTTTTGCACTCCAAATTCAGGACAGCGGAAAAATCATCAAAAATGACCTTGATGAAACGATTAAATCGCTGAAAGAACTTGCTAAAAAACACAAAAACACTATCTGTATAGGCCGTTCGCACGGTATTATTGCGGAAGTTATGACGTTCGGGGTTAAACTATGCAGCTGGATAGATATTTTAGAACGTCAGAGGGACAACTTTGAACACGCATTAGAACAAATTCGTGTCGGCCAGATTTCGGGGCCTGTCGGCACCTACAGCAACATTTCGCCTGAAGTCGAAAAGATTACCTGCAAAAACCTCGGGCTTAAACCCGCCAGAATTTCGACTCAGGTAATCGCAAGGGATTATCACGCATACTTTATGCAGTCACTTGCTCTGATTGCAAGTGTACTTGAACAATTCGCAACAGAAATCCGACACCTCCAGAGAACAGAAGTCCTTGAGGTGGAAGAAGGCTTTACAAAAGGACAAAAAGGGTCGTCTGCTATGCCTCATAAGAAAAATCCGGTCTTGTCCGAAAACCTATGCGGGCTTGCACGTGTTGTAAGGTGCAATTCGCTTGCGGCAATGGAAAATATTCCGCTCTGGCACGAAAGAGATATTTCCCACAGTTCGACCGAGAGAATAATCTTCCCTGACAGTCTTATTTTGATTGACTTTATGCTGAACCGCTTCAACGGAATAGTACAAAACCTTGTTGTACACGAAAAAAATATGCTCAGAAATGCAGACCGTTTCGGCGGAATAGTTTTCTCGCAAAAAGTTCTCCTTGAACTCGTAGAAAAAGGTCTTACAAGAGAAGATGCTTACAGAATAGTTCAGAGAAATGCCCTCGACGCTTTCGAAAACGACGGCGATTTTAAAGTAAATCTTATGAAAGACCAAGATGTGACACAACTTCTTTCTGTTGAAGAACTCGACAAAATTTTTGACAAACAGGCATTCTTGAAAAACATCAACGAGATTTATAAAAGAATTTTATAATTTTCATTATTTAGCCATATCCGGCACATTTTTTACACAATACTAAATTTTTTAACCTTTTCAACAGACAAAGATTTCAATTTTTCAAGTCTGGATTTAATAAACTGCGCCTGCGATGAAAGCGGATTTTTCTGCAAAAATTTTCTGTAATATCTTTGAGCCTCAATGCGTTTGCCGAGTTTGTCGAAACAGACTCCGATACCGGCAAAAGCGTCAGTGTCAGAAGGGCTTCGTCTGATAAGATCGTTCAGCACTAAGGAAGCCTCTCTGTAACGATTCATTTTCATCAAAAGAGCCGATTTGTGTTCGTAAGCTTTCTTGTACTCAGGAGAATTTTCGATAAGTTTCTGATAAATCATCAAAGCCATATCAAATTCTTCACACATTTCATGCGCAATCCCGAGCTGCAAAATCGCATCCGGATTTTCGGGATTCACCTGAACAGCACGGACAAAATTCTTAATCGCCCCGCACGGAATCCCCTCCAGCAAATGGCAAATCCCGAGTTCATAATAAGCTTCAAAGTAATTCTCGTCGATTTGTGCTGCTTTATCAAGATATTTGATTGCTTTTGCATAATTTTTAGTATTTTTATAGCACATGCCAAGCCCGAAGTAGGATTTGGCATCCTCTCTTGATATCAAAATTGCATTCAAATAATTTGCGGCAGCTTCTTTATATGATTTTTTACGCAGCAAATCATCCGCACGTTCAAAAAAGTTTAACTCTTTTTTTCCGGCATTAGTCGTCATATATTTCGATTTGTTAAAATTATCGTTACCCACTCCGGCCTCTTCTTCTTATACATTGATTATACTTTTCAGGGCAATTGTGTTTAACCACCGTTTGGTGTAGAGTAAACTCAATCATTGGATTTATTTATTTGATTGTGTTATAAGTGTTGATATGAAAAAGCTGTTTATTTTGTTGATTATGTTAGCGGGTATGCCTGTATTTGCTGAGAGCAGCGAGGTAACTCTCGGGAATGTTGAAAAACAACAGATTGAACTGCCGAAAACCAATGTAAAGATGAAAAGTTCGCTTGTAATAAGCGACGAACAGGTTATGCAGGAACTCATCAAACGTCAGAGAGAAAAAGACCTTGAAGACATCGAAAACCTCTGGAAAGGAACAGTAGAAAACAATCAGGTAATCGGATTTGCGCTCAAAAAACTCGCCACCCCCGAAAGCCAGAGAAGAATTCACTCCTCTCTTATGGCAAAAACACTGAATGCGGTAATTGCAGGAGCTTCGTTCGCTCCTATGATGATGGGGTCGGACTATCTTGTACAGTCGTCGGCATTTGCCGCAGGAAGACTTGCGCAAAACCTCATCAACCGCAAAAACATCCCGCAGGAAATTCCGCTGACAGATACGGAATTGATTGAGCTTGCAGGGCTGATTGAAAATCTTCAGGATAAAATTATTGATGCCTATTACAACTACAAAAGCTCGCTATCTCAGCTTAAAGAAACCCGTGAAAGGCTTCTTCTCTACAACAAAAACTACTCAAAAGCGCTTGAAAATGATGACCTTCTGGAAATCACGATTTCTTCATCATTGTATGACAATATGGCGCTTGAAGAATTTTACTATATGCAGAACGCAAAAAAATATCATCTGGAACTTCAGCGTCTTGCAGGCAAAAAAGTTGTCGACAACCTGAATTTATACCAGTATAACTTTGATTCTGCATTACTGAAGGGAGCAGAAAAATAATGAAAAAGACTTTTATTTTGTTACTGCTTGTTTCACTCTGTCTGCCATCATACGCAGTTACGCTTGACGAAATCACGGAACCAAAGCCACCAGCATACAGAACAGGGCTTTCGGAACTTCCGGAGAAAAAATACATTGAAGAAGTTGCTCCTCTTGAAAAAGAATACGTTCAAAAAGAGGAAACCGATTATGATTCAACAGACTTGACCTATGCTGATTTAAGCATAAAAAAGATTTCAAAAGAAATCGCTCAGGAACTTGGTTACGAAGAAAAGACCATGATGGAAGATTTGTCGCTTTTATGGCGGGGGGCCGCATCCAAAAGCGACACCATAGCATTTGCACTGTACAAACTTTCAAACCCTGATGAAAACAAGCCTGATGAAAAATCCGTAAAAAACATTCTGACGACTATTGCAAGCATGTCGACACTTGTAGGTGCAGGAATCGGCAATCCTCTTATCGCAACAGGGTCACTTGTTGGAGGAAACATCCTCGGCATTATGTCACAGGACACAAAAGCGATGAACTACAAATATACACGTGTTACGGATGCCGACATGATTATTCTTGTCAGAAAAATCGAGGAGCTTCAGCAGACAACCGTAAACCTCTATTACAACTACATGACCTCCCGCAAAATGCTCGGGCTGATTGACAAAGTAGTTCTTCAGCGAAAGAAAAATTACGACAACGCACAGGAAGAATCCCGTGATGTAATTATGATAACAGATGCCTACTACCGCTCCGCAGTAGACCAGCAGGCAAAAGCCAGATCGGATTATATGGCAAAACGTGCGGCCTTAGAACAGTTTGTCGGGAATGAAACCTTTGTCGAGTTTGAAAAAATACTTAATGAGAGAGATAAAAAAGAAGAATAGTGAAATTTATTCCGTTTGAAATCAAAACAGGTGCCGAAAACATGCAAATCGACAGCGATTTGCTTGATGAGGCCATTGAAACTAATTTTAAAGACGCAATTTTTCGACTTTACGGCTGGTCGCCCGCCTGCGTCAGCCTCGGCAGAAACCAGAAAGATGATTTTCTCGACAAAGAATTTCTTAAATCCAACGGCATTGATATCGTAAGACGTTTGACAGGCGGACGGGCGCTTTTGCATGACAAAGAATTAACCTATAGCTTTATATG
The DNA here is from genome assembly GCA_944323585.1 of Candidatus Gastranaerophilales bacterium. Lineage (GTDB taxonomy): Bacteria > Cyanobacteriota > Vampirovibrionia > Gastranaerophilales > Gastranaerophilaceae > Scatenecus. The sequence goes on along the minus strand of CALUTA010000025.1, from coordinate 9,782 downwards.
TCCGGCCGAATACCTCAAACATGGCGAAAACATTAAAGAATCCTACATTGAAATCTCGGAATTTTTAATAGACAAGTTTTCCAGACTCGGCATAAATCTTGATTTCGGCACCCAAAAGGCAGTCAGAACCAAATTTGAATACTGCATGCTTCTTTCAACAGGCGCTGACCTTTGTTACAACGGCAAGAAGCTTATCGGCTCCGCCCAGTGCCGTAAAAACGGTTATATTTTACAACACGGCTCCATCCTGATTGATTATGACAAAACATTACTGGAAAAAATTTTTCATGAAAACATTGATACTGCCGAAATTACTTCTATAAAAGAAATTGCACCTGATTTGACTGTTGATAGTCTAATAGATTTATTTTCAAATTATTAAGATTCATTAAGAATAAAAATTTAAAATAAGCAATATCTCCGTCTAAAAATACTTTATATAAGTACGGGAATTAATTAAGGAGATTAAAAGTTATGTCTGGACTTACAGATTTTACAAATCCATACATATGGATGGGGATGGGCCCTTACGCATGGTCTTCAAATTACGGATATGAAATGCAGCTGAATGTTTTGCCTGAATATGCAACACCGCAGGAAGCAAGACTGTTTCATGGCATTCTTAATCCTAATCATGTAAGCCAGTGGAACCCTCTGTTTTCAATTCCGATTCAGAATAATGTTACAAATCCTGCTTTAACCCGGCAAGGACTTCAACAGGCTTATGACTGGGGCAGAAACCGAATGGCAGAAATCATGGACGGAATGAACTTTAATGAAGCCACTAAAAACCTTGGCGCAATTAAAGGTCAATTTGGAGCACTTATAAAAGACAAAAACCTGAATGACGAACAAAAAGCAGAAATCCAAAAAATTATAGATGAAGCAAAAGCTTTGGAGAAAAAACTTTCTGAATACAAAAAAGCAATGCAAAAACCAAATGCAGACAAAGATGCTCTTAGAGAGGATTTCAAACAAATTCAGGAAGACATAAAAACACTTCATGACAAAGCCGCAAATGTTATTGAAACAATAAAAGAAGAACTTTCCGGCACAGAAGCTCCTGAAGCTCCTGAAAATCCGGAAGATACAGAACCTCCGGCCGCAGAAGAAAAACCGGAACAACCAAAAACTGAAATTAAACCACAGTCAGTTGTAAAAACAGACGGCACAAAAATTGAAGGAGAAGCCGGCCCGAACGGTACAATTATCAAAGAAGGAAAATATTACTCCGCCTATGACGGAACAGAACTGAATGCTCAATACGCTCTCGGTACAGAAATGAAACTGAAAGACGGATACTCAGCAAGAGTTTGGGCAAACGGAGAACGTGTTGTTTATCGTGACAAAGACGGCAAGCAGATGACTCCTGTTGAATTTGCCGAAAAATATCCTGATGAATATTTAAAAATTATGAGCCAGCAATTTAACAATGCGATTCCTGATATAGCAAAAGATATTCAAGCAGAAGTTCTAAGAGAAAACAATAACGGGAAAGTAATTTCTGTTAAATTCACATACAATAACAAAGTAGTCAATGCAAACGCACCGGTCGACGTAAAAGAAGTTTTGAAACGACTGGAGCTTAATAAATCACAAAACGCATAACATGTAATACACAGTCTTTTAGGGGAAAATATGCAAAAACAAGGAAGAGGTTTATATGACTAATTTGTCCAAAAATCTTACAGAAATCAATCAGCCGCAAAAGAATGATTTTTCTGTAATGATTTTTGCAGTGTTACTTAAAACCTGTCGATTTGGTAATTCCTCAAACCACAGTAAATTAGAACGGAAGTGAAGAGCAGGTTAGTGCAAATAGGAGCCCTTAAATCCAAAATTTAAGGGCTTATTTTTGTACACGAAGTGCACAACTTCATTAATCCAAATACGGATTAATAAATCCTGCCTGCTACGCTGAAATCCAACATTCTGAACTCATATTTATTTACTGTTGTCCACAGGCATGGGGCCCGGTTACACGCAACAAAAGGGGCTGCACGTCAAGTGATAATTACAACCCCAAAGATACAACTTGCCTAAAAACTTTGATTGGAGTAAAATAAAGTAAGAAATGTATATCAGATAAACTAAGAAGAGGATCACATGGCAAAATTAAATATAACCGTATGTATGGGAAGTTCATGTTTTGCAAGAGGAAATGCATCTAATCTTGAGTTTATCGAAAATTACATCAAAGAAAACGGACTGGAAGCAGAAATAGACCTTGCCGGCGCACGCTGCGAAGGCAAATGTGTTTCAGGCCCTAATATTACTATCAACGGGGTTGAATATACCGAAGTTGACGAAGAAAAACTAAAACAAACTTTAGATGAACTTGTCAAAGTGAAATAAATTTGTTTTTGAAACATCCTTACAATTAAATTATCAGGGGTTAAGATGAATAGTACAAATCCGGTTTACACACTTTCAAACGAGTGTCACGACTGTTACAAATGCATCAGGGAATGTCCTGTCAAAGCAATCAAAATTGAAAACGGACACGCTTCAGTTATAGGCGAACGCTGTATTGCCTGCGGAAACTGTGTTAAAGCCTGTCCTTCCAATGCAAAAAGAGTCCGCACAGATATAGACAAAGCCAAAAACCTTATCCGTGCGCAGAAAGATGTCTACGTATCACTTGCCCCGAGCTGGAGCGGAGTTTTTGATGTGAGTGAGGAGAAGATGGTTTCCATCCTGAAAAGACTCGGCTTCAAGGGGGTTTCCGAAACCGCCCTCGGCGCACAGGAAGTTTCCATAAAAACAGCGGAAATGCTTAACAATGCAGAGAAAGGGCTTTTTATCTCAAGCGCCTGCCCCGTCATTGTAAACTTTATAAGAAAATACCGTCCGGAATTTGCGGCCTGCGTAACTCCCGTAGGCTCGCCCGCTATGACACATGCCAGAATGCTTAAGGACAAATACGGCGAAAATATTTCTATTGTATTCATAGGCCCCTGTATCGGCAAAAAAAACGAAGCTGATGAATACAAACTTTTCGACGTTGCTTTGACTTTTGAAGAACTAAAATTATGGCTGAATGATGAAGCAATAGATATTTCGTCAATTCCGGCTGATCCTGAGAATAAATTCGTGCCGAAATCAGCATATGAGGGTTCTCTTTACCCTATAGACGGCGGAATGAACGAAACAATCCGCAAAATCGGCATAAAAAAAGAAGTTCAATTGATGGATATAAGCGGGCTTCTATCATTTGAAAGAGCCTTAAACCAGCTTAATCCCGACAAACTGGATAAGATAATTTTTGTTGAAGCACTTTCCTGCGAAGGCGGTTGTGTTGCAGGGCCGTGCATTTCAACGGAAAAAGCGGGAATCAGTATCGTATCGGACGTTCTGGCTAACGTTAAAACACGTGAAATTATACCAAAAGTTCCGGAAACCGTCGTTGATATGGACGTTGTACCGAAGAAAGTTGTCACAAGCGAATATCCGATAGAAGATATCCTTAAAACCCTCAAAAAAATCGGCAAACACACGGTTGATGACGAACTTAACTGCGGCGGCTGCGGATATGCAACCTGTAGGGATCTTGCAAAAGCACTTCTTGACGGAGATGCGGAAACTTCAATGTGCGTTTCTTATATGAGAAAAATCGCAATGAGAAAAGCCAATGCAATGCTAAGGTGTATGCCTTCCGCCACAGTAATGGTTGACAGCAACATGAACATTATTGAAGCCAACGATGCCTTTATTAAAATGTTCACAGGCGATATGTATGATGTTTTTAAAGCAAGACCCGACGGAGTAGCAGGTGCTGCCATAGACAGAATTGTAGACTTTGCAGACATCTTTAAAACAATTCTTGACACAGGTAAAGACCTTCATAAAGAACGTTATCCGAGTCAAAACAAACTTTATGACATCAGCGCCTTCACAATTGAAGAACACGAAATCGTCGGCGCCGTCATCACTGACGTAACCCAGACAGAATCCAACAGAGAAAAGATTTCCCAGAAAGCTCATGAAGTAATTTCCAAAAATATTTCAATTGTTCAGGAAATTGCCTGCCTCTTAGGCGAACACATGGTTGAAACCGAAACTCTGCTGAGTTCAATTGCAAACGACTTCGACGACAAAGACGAAGATGCAAAAAGTAAATAATCAGGAGTTTTGTCATGCTGAATTTATTTCAGCATCTCAGCAAAATATATAAAAAAGAACGGCAAAACAACTCTAAATAAAACAAGGACAAAACATGTTTATAGATATAGACTGTAGTCAGATGAAAAAATATAACCAGAACGCTTACGGGGATTACTTTATTTCCAAAAGATACCCTGACGAAGCACGTTTGATTGCGGTTTTGTCAGACGGGCTCGGGAGCGGAATAAAGGCAAACATTTTATCCTGCATGACGGCAACAATGCTTTTGAGATTTATAGAAAACGGACAGATTCCGATACGAAAAGCCGCCGAAATTATTATGAACTCGCTTCCGGTGTGCAAGGTAAGAAAAATAAGCTATTCAACATTTTCCGCAATTGACTGTGACGATTACGGAAGTGCCAAAATAGTTGAAGAAGGCAACCCGGAATTCATCTGGATACGCAACAACGAAGTGATGAAACCCGAATATGAAACAATTCAATCCAAGACCTTCAAAAACAGAATGATGAGGATATACAAACTTCAACTTCGTCTTGGTGACAGGCTGATATTTTGTTCTGACGGTGTCACACAGGCAGGGCTTGGAGGCGGAAGACTCAAACTAGGCTTAAGAAGAGAAGGCTTGATAGTTCTTCTGGAAGACAAATTAAAAGAACATCCGGACATCTCAAGTTCGGAACTTGCGCAATATATAGTTAATCAAGCCCGTAACATAGAAACCGACAGAAACCCTAAAGATGACATTTCTGCCTGTGTTTTGTATTTCAGAGAACCGAGAGAATCTCTGATTTTTACGGGGCCGCCGTATCATCAGCAGAAAGATGCCGAATATGCAAAACTTTTTGATAATTTCAAAGGTAAAAAAGCAATCTGCGGCGGCACAACAGCAAACCTTATCTCAAGAGAACTTAATCGTCCGATAGAGATGGATTCGACAATCAGTATCGGCAAACTTCCGGCCTGTTCGTATATGGAAGGGGTGGATCTTGTAACAGAAGGGATTTTGACCCTGACAAAGACAATGGAATATCTGGAATCAAACACAACAGATATTGACAATGCAGCCGGAAAGTTGGTAAAATTTTTGTTAGATAGTGACTGCATAAATTTCATGGTCGGAGCGAAGTTGAATCAGGCTCATTATGATCCGGCGCTTCCGATAGAAATTGAAATCCGCAAGAACATTATCAAAAAAATGGCAAACATATTACAGGACAAATATTTCAAGAAGGTCAATATCCAGTATATGTAACCCTTACAAATTAATTCGACTACAAGGAACGAGCGTTTGAGGTTAACCACACAAAGAAATGACACCCTCATTAAGCGAGTGACTGACTAAAATTAAACAAAAATTACTAATATCGGTAAGAAAGGATAAAAAAATGGAAAAGAAAGTTAGTGTGAAAGTGTGTTTGGGAACAACATGTTTTGTAATGGGGTCTGCCAATTTGCAGGAACTGATAGATATGGTTCCGAAAAAATACGGGGACAAAGTGGATGTTTCAGGGGTTCCGTGCCTTGGCTTGTGCTCAATCGACTGGGAATTCTCAAAAGCACCTTATGTAAAAGTTGATGATGATGTAATCAAAGAAGCAACTGTTGAAAAAGTTTTGAAAGCAATAGACGACAAACTTGCTGCAATGAAATAATCAGTTAATAAAAATCCCCCTGCTGTTGCGGGGGATTTTTGTATTAAAAACCCGCTAAAATTTACAAGATTTTTTGAAAAAAATCATGTTTATGCAATAATGGTAATATAGTGGAATAAAATATAAGGAAATTAGGAATATGGCTATAAACACCCCGAAACAAACATCCCACCTGAAAAGAGAGATTTTGGTAAGGCTTATAAAAGCATTTTTGAGTGATGATTTTGAAGAAAATACAAGACTCATTCCTTTCGATATGAGGCCGAAAGGACATGAAGTTCCATACAGATGCTGTATTTATAAAGAACGTGCAATCTTGAGAGACAGAGCAGTCGCAGGCCTCGGGCTTTCAATTGAAGACACGGACGACAGCGAACTTTTGTCAGATTTGGCTCAAAAAGCTCTTGAAAGAACCCGGCCGGATGAAAAACCGCTGACAGTACTCACAACAGCCTGCAAAGGTTGTGTACCTTCAAGAATTTATGTAACAGACCTCTGTCAGGGGTGTGTAGCAAGACCTTGCGTTAATACATGCAAATTCGGAGCAATCAGCGTAATCAACGGGAAATCAGTTATTGACCCCGAAAAATGCAAAAATTGCGGAATGTGTGCTCAGGTTTGCCCGTATCAGGCAATTCAAAAAATCATCGTTCCCTGTGAAAATGCCTGCCCGGTCGGAGCAATCGCAAAAGGGGAAGACGGTCATGCCAAAATAGATTTTGACAAATGTATTTCCTGCGGCAAATGCGTATCAGCCTGTCCTTTCGGTGCAGTTCACGAAAAAAGCCAGATAATTGATGTTCTGAAAAATATCAAAGCCGGCAAAAAAGTTATCGCAATGGTTGCGCCTGCAATAATGGGACAATTGCCATGCACTCCGCAGCAGTTGAAAGAAGCCATTCAGGAACTCGGATTTTTTGATGTTTACGAAGTTGCACAGGGCGCTGACGTTACAACCAAAACAGAATCCGCAGAATTTGTAGAAAGAATGGAACACGGTGCAGAATTTATGACAACATCCTGCTGTGCCGGATACAACGAACTTGTAGACAAACATATTCCAGAACTGAAACCTTTCAGATCGGATACAAAAACACCGCTTTATTACACGGCAGAAATTGTTAAAAAGGAACACCCTGATGCTGTAACCGTATTCTTCAGCCCGTGTGTCGCAAAACGCCGTGAAGCACTTCAAAACCCGAATGTTGATTACGTTTTGAATTACGAAGAACTAGGTGCATGGTTAATTGCTCTTGGAATTCAGGTTGCAGAATGCGCAGGAAGCGAATTCAAAAACGAAGCTTCTGCAGAAGGCAGAAATTATGCAGTAACAGGCGGGGTTGCAAAGGCAGTTCAAACACTTCTGCCTGAAGAAATTCCTGCTCATCCTGTCGTAATTAACGGTCTTGACAAGCAATCAATCCGTGATTTGAAAAAATATGCCAAAAACGGTATGTGTGAACTGGGCAACCTTATTGAAGTTATGGCATGCCCCGGCGGGTGTCTTGGCGGAAACGCTACGGTCAACGCATACAAGCCGGCGCTTAAACAGCTGACAAATTATGTCAATGCAAGCGAATCAATTAAAGAAATGCATAATGCATAAAGTTATGAGATTTTAAAAGCCCCGTTTAAAAACGGGGCTTTTGGTATATTTACATAAATGCCAATAAATAAAAACCTCTTATTTTTCCGGTATAAACAACGGCATATATTGTTTTATAAACTTTTCCGCTTTTTTCAGAATTGATTCATTTTCATCCATCTTTCTGTAATCCCTGATTTGATAAATATCAATAGGTGTAACCTCTCTAAAGTTTACTTTTTCACTTGCTGACGGCTTGTCGAATTCAATATAACTCCAGTTTCTGTAATCATCTTCGTTATCCGTATAATTTTTTTCCATCACTTCTAAGTGATATTTCAAATCCGGTTTGGAATTATAAACAGAGAGTCTGGCTTTTGTCCCGTCGGGGATTTGGGCCATCAAAGTTACAGAATCATTCGGACCTGTCAGCAATGCGCCTTTTCCTCTTCTAATACCTTTAACCTCATTATAAGCCGATGTAACTTCCTGAATACCTCTGTCCAAAAGTTTTTGAGATTCAGAACTCAAAATCTTCCTTGTTCCCTGATGAAAACCATTAAAACTTACATTCCTGCCAACAGGATTTACAGATAACATATTTACTCCTTTCTGATTGATTTTTAAGATTACACAAAAATTTTTCCTGATTGTACAACAAAATATTCTAAAATACAATTTCAAAGTTCCGACTGTGTTTGTAATATAATATTTTTATGGAAAAGAAGAGAAAAATCAGCATAATCGGCTCGACAGGTTCTATCGGCACCCAGGCGCTGGAAGTTATTGAAAAATTATCCGACAAATTTGAAATCATTGCGCTTGCCGGCGGAAACAATATTGAACTTCTGGAACATCAGGCAAAAAAGTTCAAACCTGAATACATTTGCTATAATTTACCCTCTTCCCATGCAGGAGAAGGGGGAATTTCAACACGAGGAACAAGTGTTAGAAATTCGGGTGAGGGGTATAAAATTCTTCACGGCGAAGAAGGGTTGGAACAAATCTGCTCCAATAAAGAAAACGACATAATTCTTGTTGCATGTTCGGGAAAAATCGGGCTTAAACCGACCCTGAAAGCAATCGAAAACGGGATTGATATAGCTTTAGCGAACAAAGAAACCCTTGTTATGGCAGGCGATATTGTGATGAAAAAAGCCCGTGAAAACGGAGTGAATATAATTCCGGTAGACAGCGAGCACTGCGCAATTCACCAGTGCATAAAAGATATTCGGCAGGTAGACAAACTTATTATAACAGCAAGCGGAGGCCCGTTTCTGCACAAAAGCATAGACGAAATGCAAAAAGCAACTGTAAAAGAAGCACTTTCGCACCCCAGATGGCACATGGGTAAAAAAATCACGGTTGACAGCGCAACTTTGATGAACAAAGGGCTTGAAATTATTGAAGCGCATCATCTTTTCGGAATGGATTATGAGAATATAGAAGTTGTAATTCATCCGCAGAGTATCGTCCATTCCGCAATAGAATACAAGGACGGAAGCGTAATCGCACAGCTTGGCCTGCCGAGTATGCACATCCCGATTCAATATGCAATCACATATCCTGAACGGTTTGAAGGGATTAAATCAAAAAGTTTCAGCTTTACGGATGCGGCACGTCTAGACTTTGAGAAGCCTGATTTTGAAAAGTTTCCGGCACTCAATCTCGCCTACTTTGCAGGCCGCACAGGCGGAACCGCAACAGTCTGCCTTAATGCCGCAAACGAAGAAGCTGTTTTTGCGTTTTTAGACGGAAAAATCACTCTATGCAAAATTGTTGATATTGTAGAAAAAATGCTTTCAGATCATAAAGTCATCAAAAATCCGTCGATAGACGAGATTTTTGAAGTTGACAGAGAAATCAGAGAAAAAACAAAAAAATTATTTGCTTAAAATTTCACTTTTGAATATTGTTTAACGTAATTATAATATATCCAGCGGATCAACGTCTACCGTAAGTTTCACGTCTTTCGGCATTGTTATTCTGCCAAGAAAACCCGACACAAACTGATGCCCTTTATCACCCATTTTGTTTTTTATAATAAGCTGAAACCTGTACATTCCGTTAATTCTTTCAATAACGCAGGGGGTGGGGCCGAGAACTTCAAGCCTTTCCGAAATCCCGTACTTTTCGACCATTGTACACATTCTTAGAGCAATTTCCTGAGCGGATTTTTCGGCACGGAAGTTGTTCTGCCCGCTCAGGATAAGCCTTATTATCTGGCTGAAAGGCGGATAGTCAAATTCTTCTCTTGCAATAATTTCCGTTGCATAAAATTCGTCATAATTCTGTGACTTTGCACTTGCAAGCGCATAATAATCGGGGTTGTAAGTCTGGAAGAAAACTTTTCCGGAAAACTCGCCTCTTCCCGCACGCCCCGCAACCTGCGTCAAAAGCTGAAATCCTCTTTCACT
>CALUTA010000024.1 GCA_944323585.1 Candidatus Gastranaerophilales bacterium | reverse complement strand
GGCGGAATTGCGGCTTACAAAATTTGCGAGCTTATCAGGATGTACAAAAGAGAAAACGCAAACGTAAAAGTTGTCTGCACACCAAATGCTTTGAATTTTGTGACAAAACTTACACTCCAAACTCTCAGCCAAAACAATGTTGCAGTCGAGCAGTTTGAGATTACGGACTTCAAACCCGAACACATTTCTTATGCTGACGAAGCGGATGTTTTCGTAATTGCGCCTGCGACAGCAAACACAATTTCAAAAATCTCAAACGGAATAGCGGACAACCTTTTGACGTCAATTGCCGCAGCCTTCAAAAAGCCGATAATTCTTGCACCTGCAATGAATACAAACATGTGGAACAACCCGTTTGTACAGGAAAATTTGCAAAAACTATTAAATCACGGATTTATTTCAGTTTCCCCTGAATCCGGCTATCTTGCATGCGGTGTAAACGGGGAAGGCAGACTGGCTTCTTTAGACAAAATTTTTGACAGGACTGTTGAAGTTCTCCTTGACGCTGACAAACCGCTCAAAGGCAAAAAAGTAGTTGTTACGGCCGGCGGAACAATAGAAGATATCGACCCTGTAAGGTTTATCTCAAACTATTCTTCAGGCAAAATGGGAATCGCACTTGCGGATGAAGCATTTTCTCAAGGCGCTGACGTTGTTTTGATTACGACAAAAGAGGTTCAAAAGCCTTACAAAACAGTCAAAATTAAATCCGCACTTGAAATGCAGACCGCTTTGACAGAAGAATTCGACACATCAGATTATATTTTTATGGCGGCAGCAGTTGCCGATTTCAGGGTAAAAGACTTCAGCCTTAATAAGATTAAAAAGGGCGACTCTGACACTATGACTCTGGATTTGGTCAAAAATCCGGATATTCTGCAATATCTGTGCAATAAAAAAACAACGGACAAACCAATAATTGTCGGATTTTGCGCAGAAACAGAAAATTTAATCGAAAATGCAAAAACAAAAATTCAAAAAAAAGGCTGCGACTTCATTGTTGCAAACGACGTAAGCCGCAAAGATATCGGATTTTCCTCGGACGAAAACGAAGTTTACGTAATAGATAAAAACCTTGAGGTTAAAAAGTTTGCAAAACAGCCCAAAACAGCAATTGCACGGGAAATAATCGGAGAAATTTATGCAAAAAGCGGAAATTTATGCGCTCATAAATAACTTTGCTCCGCCGGAACTTGCCGAGAGCTGGGACTGTTCAGGGGTTTTGACGGAAAACGGCAACAACGATATCAAAAAAGTTCTTCTTGCGCTGACCGTCACAGACGACGTTTTTAATCAGGCGCTTGAAAACAACTGTGATATGATAATCAGCCATCATCCGCTGTTTTATGTTCCGCTCAAATACAAGCATCTGAATATGTTTTGCGCCCACACAAACCTTGACCTGACAGAAGGCGGAACTACTGATGAATTAATCCGGAATTTGGCACTAAACAAGAGTGAAGAAAACGGTTTTGTAAGATATGTAACTCTGCCGGAGCCGGTTACGGTAGAAGCTTTTTCGCAAAAACTTCTCAAAATCTCGCCAAACCTTAGATACGTAAACACAAAACACACTAAAACAATTCAAAAAATAGGATTTTGTGCAGGAAGCGGTTCGGAATTTATTGAAACCGCATTTGATGACGGTGCAGATGCTTTTGTAACAGGAGATTTGAAGTTCCACACAGCTTTAGACAGCCCGATTGTTCTTTTTGATATAGGACATTTTGAAAGCGAAATTCTTGTTTTAAAAGTATTTGAAAAACTTTTGAAACACAGGGTTGAAATTCTGTATGCAAAAGAAGAAAGCCCGTTTAAAAATTTATAAAACTGAAAATTATTGACAACAAAGATTTAGACGCTACAATAAAGAGGTACCCGTAATGGGGCGTCGCCAAGCGGTAAGGCACCTGGTTTTGGTCCAGGCATTCAGAGGTTCGAATCCTTTCGCCCCAGATTTAAATATAACAAACTTAAGCCGGACTTAAATGCCGGCTTTATTAATTAACAAAAAGGAGAGTATCAAATGGATTTAAGAATTAATACCCCGCAGACCACGTTCGGTCTTAAACTTTTAAACACTAAAGAGTTGAAACAGGTTTCAAAATTGGCACAAAAACAGGGCAAACAAGAACATTTTAACAATGCGGTAAACTTGTTAAAATCATCTCCCGTTGAAGGTGATGTGCTTGTTATCGCAAGAAAACCCAACTACAAAACAGATGTTAAGTCATATTCAAACATTTGCGTTGTAACACCTGACAAACATATTAAATCTGACAGAAAAGTTTCTCAGACAACCAAAAATCCGATTGAAACAGCTCTAAATCATTTTTTGGAAATAAATAACAAAAACAGTAATTTATTCAAAACACTGTTTTCTTAAAAAAATAAAAAAGGTGCGATTTTATCGCACCTTTTTTATTTAATTACTTCTTTCAGAGTTCTGAGTGCCGCAAGAGTATTCGGGAACCCGACATAAGGCAAACATTGAATTATTGCTGCAGTAATATTTTCTTTAGAGTTGCCAATTTTCAAATTACCCTTGATATGACTTTTTAAAACTGAAGTGTTTCCGGTTGTAACAAGAATTCCGACAACAAGAAGTTCTCTTGTCTTGATATCAAGCCCCTCCCTTGTGTAAAAATCACCGAAACAAACTTCCGTCAAAAATTTTGCAACATCTTTACCCATATCATCAGGAAGTCCTTCCATTGACTCTTCAATTTCGTCTCCGTATAAAGGTTTCTGAAGCGCAAGACCTTTTTCAAATCTTTCATCTTCGCTTACGGTTGCAGTTGATTTAAGCGGGGTTTCAATGCCTCTTTCTTTGAATACTTCATTCAATACAGCAAGAGCATTCAATGTTTTTGGAAATCCTATAAATGGTGCACACTGATATATAGCTTCTCTGAGTTCAACAGGTGTTACACCTACGTTCAAAGCCGCATTAATATGGGCTTTCAACTGCGGAAGAGTTTGCTGTACGGCCAAAGAAGTTACTGTAAGCATTTCTCTTGTTTTCATATCAAGTTCACCGACCGCAAACACTTCACCAAAAATATATTTTTGTAAAATTGCCATCATCTCCGGATCGTCTCCGTTCGGGCTTAAGGCTTCACCTTTAAATAATTCTCTATAATTCTCTTTGCAAATGTCTGTTCTTGTCATATTTTTATCCTCATTTATTTTTACTGTGCCGGCAAACACTAAATTTGCCTGCGCTATCATCATAACCAAACTGATTGTTAAAAGTTTTCTTAACATTCTTCTAGCTCCTGCTGATTTAAAATCAATCCATAAAGTAACACGGTGTAATCTTTAACTATTTAAGTTTAACACTTTAGAGCAGCTATCAGTCAAGAGCAAATATTTATTATAAATTATTTAAATCCTGCATTTTACACAATAATTAATCTATAATTCTTGTGTTATACAATCAATTCCGCCGAAATATTCCAAAAACATTTTTGTTGAAAGAAAATATGTTTTATCAACTCCCGCCTCTTTGAAATAGTTTTGCACAGCCTCATTCAGTTCAGGATAATCCGAGGAATTTGTAATTAAAAAAGTTTCTCCGGATTTTGTTGTTCCTGCTATTCCGTTCATAAAATTTATTGTTGAATTTGATACGTCAGAAAAACAAGGGATTTTTATAATTTTATACCCTTTATCGCTTAGAGCTTTTTCTGCATCCTGTCTTATTGAAGCTGTCTTTGAACTCAACTCTTCAAGCTGTTCAATCAACCCCTGTTTATATTCAGGATCCATACCCTTAATATCGGTTTCTTTCAAAACCTTTATTCCTTCGTCATAATCAGGAACTGCCATCTCTCCGTTGTGCAAAGGTCTGTAAAACATATCTATGTGAAAATCAAACTGTGGAATATACGTAACATTTTCAGGTTTCAACCCCAGATCCTCCGCAATTTGATTTTTGGCCGCCTCAACATTTTCCGGAGTATCCTCTAATCCCATTGCCATCAAAGTATAACCGATAGATTCACTGCCTATAACAGCGGCAGGAGTTCCATCGGCAAGACAGGTATTCAGTACATTTCCGCCTTCAAGATAACTTTTTGACTCAACAGCATCGGAATTTCTTACTAATTTTGAGAACATATCCTTTGAACCTGCAGCCGATCCCTGAGTGCTGCCTGAAATATTAGCCCGTGACTGAGCAATATTTTTAAGGTCATCTTTATCAGTTCTTCCGGCAATAACGTTATTAGCAGCTTCAGAAGATAATATCAGCATTTTTCCGTCAGCCCTGCGTATTCCGTAATCTTCCAGCCAATACTTGTTGCCTGCTGCAACTTCGTTGACTTCGAACCCGGCTTCCTGCCCGATCTGCCTGAGTTCATCAATGATACGTGGCAATTCACTGCCAAGCCCTCCTGAATTACGGTATGAGGTAAGATTTATACAACTTATATTCCGCTCAAGGCCTTCAGACCAACTGTAGCTTTTTTCAGAAAATGCATCCATTTTTTCAATTGCCCTGGGTGTAAAGGTGTAAGTTCCGTCGTTATTTTTATTAAATTGATAACCTTCAATATAATATTCTTCATTAGCCTTCAGACTTGAGTAATCTACATTAGCAACAACAGGCTCCTGATTTGTATTCTGCATTTCGGCACGTCTAAGCTGAGCAGGAGAGGCTGCGTTTAAAGATGCGCCCTTTTCTATATAAGAAAAATTCTTCAACCCGGGAGCATCTCCGCTCACCGTGCCGTAAATCTTCTGATCAAGTTCTTCTACCAGAGAACTGTCATAAATTTTGTTATTAAGAAAGGATAATTCTTCATTTTCAATTATCCCGTTTCCTTTTGTTTTATCTACGCTGTTGTCTGCCATTTCCAGCAGTTTATTCAGCAACTCCATTTCATTCTGCTGAACAATACCATCACCGTTATCGACTATATTCCAGATGGAATTAAACATCTTATTATCTGCTTTTTGGGCTATATCTGCCCATTTAGCATTAATATTAATTTTTATTTTAGTTAGTTTTGAACTATCATTATTCCAAAATGAATAATCCATCATATACCTCTCATGTATTAAAAATATTTAAAAAGTATATAATTGCTTCAAAACGTTTATCAGTTTATTTTTATTTACATTAATTTACAAATCAACGTTAGACTCTTTTATAGGCGCACCGATTACACGTTCAACTTCTGCAGCGTTAATGTTGTAATTCAAAAGGTTTGAATAGTAATCCAGCTGTGCATTAAGATAAGAGTTTTCAGCATCTTTAAACTCGATTGCATCTCCCAAACCTACCTGATATCTTCTAAATGCCTGATATTGACGTTCTTTTGCCTGCTGAAGCGCAAGTTTTGAAACATCAAGGCTGTCATGGGAATTCAAAAGATTTATGTATGCACTCTTAACTTCCAGATAAACATTCTGCCGCTGCTGTTCGTAATCCGCAACATATTTTTTGTATGTTGCCTTAGCCTCATCAACCTGTTTTTTCAAAAGCATAAGGTTGAGCGCATTGTAATTAAGCTGAACACCGAATTGATAGCCGTAGTCAGAATCAATCTGCCGGCCGCCGTTGTTATAGGATCCGAATGCGCTGATGTTCGGAGTAAATGCACGTTTTGCACTTCTGACACCCATTTCCGATGCATCCATTAATTTTTTAGCTGCAAGAAGCGCCGGACGGGATGCCTCTGCTGTTGCCAGAAGATCTTTGAAATTAACATCATATGCCTTTGTATTCAATTGATCTTTCAAAACAACACCTTCAAGCTCAGGAATACCAACAGCATTTGCAAGCTGTGCGGCAGCAAGCTCCAGAGTATTCTTTGCTTTAATTAAATTTACCTTTGCGTTTCCCAGGTTGTATTCTGCTGTTGTTACATCAATTTTGGCTTTTCTGCCGATTTCATACTGCGCCTTTGCCTGTTTTAACTGAAGTTCAAAATCTTTAACGGTGTCTTCATATACCGTCTGCTGTATCTGCGCAAAGACAAGATTGTAATATGCCACTTTTACGTTATAAATTACAAGTTCTATACTTGTTTCGGCATCATATCTTGATGCTTCGTAATTTCTTTTTGCCATATCAGCAGAAGCTTTCGTTTTTCCAAAGTCAAACAAAAGCAAATCCGCAGACAGTGTCGGCATATAAAACATATTATATTTCTGCGACATTGCACGCATGTAAGCACTCGACATTGTCATAAACATATCGTTTCTTGAATAGTTTACGCCGGCGCTTATCGTCGGAAAATAGTTGGCCCAGGCTTGTCCGACTCTTGTTTTATATATTTCCGCATTGCTTATTGCTGACATAATTGTCGGATGATGGGTAATTGCAAGTTTTATGCAATCACTGAGCGTAACTTCACCGTTCATGTCAGTGTATTCAATTTTACTGTTAATCGCAGGGAACTTAGTTTCATACATTCCTTCTGCTTCTTTTGAAGATTCAACTTTTGTCTTGGCGTTTTCTATATTTTTTTTGCGTTCCTGACGTTTGTTGACCTTTTTATTTTTTTCGGGTTTTACGATTTCTATTTTTTCAGGCTTTTTGGCAACTTCAACGGTTTTTGACGCCGGAGCGGCAGCTTCTGCCGTTATTGCCGGAGCCGAAGTAAATATAAATACAGAACATATCAAACATAAATTTAATATCTTTTTCATTTTACAGAAATCTCCAAATCTTTCTCAGTTATTTCTTTTTTCGGAAACAGGTCAACAAACTCCTGAACTATTACATAAAATGCCGGAGTCAATACAGCCCCGAGGGTTGCGGCTGCTATCATACCGCCGAATACGGTTGAACCTACTGAAATTCTTGAGTTTGCACCCGCACCTGTTGCAAATATCATCGGCAATACACCTATAATAAATGCCATTTCCGTCATCATTATAGCTCTGAATCTTAATTTTGCTGCTTTTATTGCGGCTTCCTTGACCGGCAAACCGTTCTTTTCATGTTCTTCTTTTGCAAATTCAACAATCAATATTGACTGTTTTGCCGCAAGACCAATCAGGGTAATCATACCAACCTGCGAATAAATATCAAATGCCTGATTAATCATCATCTGGAATATTAAAGCTCCCAATGCCGCAATCGGTGATATCAAAAGTACGGCAACCGGAATTGTATAGCTTTCGTACAACGCAACAAGGAACAAATATACAAATATTAAGGCCATACCAACAATCATCAGTGTTTGTCCTGATGCCTCACGTTCCTGTGCAGAAGTTCCTGACCAGTCAAATGTCATATCATTCGGAAGAACACGTTTTGCGACAGCTTCCATTGCGTTCATAGCGTCGCCTGAACTCTTTCCTGCGGACTGCTGCCCCTGAATTTGTACTGATTTATACTGGTTATAACGTGTAATTGAGGCTGTACCTACTGTCTGCTGTAATTTTACGATAGAAAGTATCGGAACCATTACACCGTTTTTGTTTTTGACATAAATGCCCGACAAATCAGTTGCTTTATCTCTGAATCTGCTTTCCGCCTGCATCTGAACCTTGAATACACGGTCGTATTTGTTAAAGTCATTTATATAATATGTACCAACCAATGAGGATAAGGTTGAATACAATTCCTGCAAATCAACATTCTGCGCAAGAGCCTTTTCATAATCTATATTAACTATATACTGCGGAACGTTTGCCTGGAATGTAGTGGTTACGTTAGATAATGAAGGATCCTGATTGGCGGCTGCAATAAGAGTGTTTGCCCAGGCTTCCAACTGCTGCGGGGTATATTCACCCTGTGACAACATCTGAAATTCAAAACCGCCCATCATACTCATACCCATAATTGCAGGGGGTGAAAATGTTATGATTGAAGCTTCTTTTGTATTTGATGCAATTGTTCTTATTTTTGCAAGAATTGCTTCGTGCGAGAGGTCCGTTGCCTGACCTTTAAATTTGCGCTGAATCCATTCAACAGGACCGATTTTTCTGTATGCATAGTCATCCAGCTGAATAATTACCGTAGACTGGTTTACAGCACCGTCGCCTCCAAATACGGTTAATTTTTCTTCGTTAACACCGTCTATATCTCTTATCTGATCAATAAATTTACGTGAAACTTCCTCAGTTCTCTGCAATGATGCGCCGTCAGGAAGTGTAACCTGTGCAAGTAATACCCCCTGATCTTCATCAGGAATAAAGCCCGTTGATATCGTTTTAAATCCGATTAAAGTAAGTGCGACTATTATTGCATATATCGTAATTACCAATTTTTTATTGTGGACAAATTTAACGACATATTCCATATAAAAACCTTCAAGTTCTGCGAATAAATCATTAAACTTTTTGACTAAAACAGCTGTTTTTTTACCTATTCTTTCTTTTATATGATCCAGAGTAATAAACAGCGGATGATTTGAAAGTTTATGAGGTTTCTTTTCCTGTCCGAGGAAGTGTGAACACATCGCAGGAGAAAGAGTAAGAGCGCATATTGCTGATATTGCAATTGATACTGCAATACATACGGCAAACTGCTTGTACATAACACCTGTCATTCCGCCCATAAACGTAATCGGCACAAATACAGCCATCAAGACAAGCGCCATTGCAACAAGTGCAAATCCGACTTCCTGCATGGTTATCTGGGTGGCGATAATTGCTGATTTACCTTCATCTATATGTCGTTTTACGTTTTCAATTACAACAATCGCATCATCAACAACGACACCGACCGCCAGTACCAGTGCGAACAACGACAACAGGTTTATTGACATATCAAGAGCTTTCAGTGCAAAGAATGTCCCGACTAATGACACCGGAATTGTTGCACAAGGCACAAGTGTTGCCATACCATCGCCCAAAAACAGAAAGATTATAATTACAACTATTATACCTGTCAAAAGGATTGTAAATTCAACTTCCTTCATTGACTCATGGATAAAGTCGGCATCATCTTTTACGTATAAAATCTTAATACCGTTATTCAAACGTGCATTAAGTTCATTTACTTTTTCTTTAACAGCTTTAGAAAGGTTTATGATGTTTGCGTCGGGAAGCTGTGAAATTACAACAACCGCTGACGGCTTGCCATTGACAAGACCGAGGTTTGAATAAGATTCTGCACCAAGTTCAACTCTTGCGATATCTTTCAGTTTTACGTTTGAGCCGTCTGAATTTGAACGGATAATTATATTTTCAAATTCTTCCACATCATCAAGACGCCCCGGGGTTTTCAGAGTAATTTGCAAAGCTCTTTTTTCATCAGTAGGCAATGCGCCAAGTGCTCCTGTTGCAACCTGAGTATTCTGATTTGTGACTGCCGTTTTAACTTCACTTGTTGAAATATTTAAGCCTGCCATTTTCTGAGGATCAAGCCATATTCGCATTGAATAATTGCCGCCTCCAAAAACCATTACATCCGCAACACCTTCAACACGTTTCAATTCGTCTTTTATATATATAGAACCGTAGTTTGTCAAATCAAGCTGGTTCCAGTTGCCAGATTCAGGGTATAAAGTCAAAATGATTGCACCTGAACCTGAGGATCTGCTTATTGCCGTAACACCTGTTCTTTGAACATCTTCGGGCAATTGCGACTGTACTCTCTGAATAAGATTCTGTACGTTCATCAGGTTTACGTTTTTGTCGGTACCGACTTTGAAATACAAAGTAAGCGTATAACTTCCGTCATAAGAGGTTGAAGTCATATAAGTCATATTTTCAACACCGTTCAACTTGTTTTCCAAAACTGTTGCAACGGTTGACTCAATAACCTCGGCACTCGCACCCTGATAGTTCGCTGATACTCTTACCTGAGGCGGGGTAACTTCAGGATAACTTTCCTGCTTCAGGCTCATCATTGAAATAAGCCCCAGCAAAACTATACATATCGATATTACAAGTGCAAATCTCGGTTTTCTTATAAATAAATATAATTTTTCCTTATCGAATATTTTCTTCATTAACTTTTACCTGTTTATCTTCACTTTTGCTTTTCTGGATCGGTTTCAATTGCTGACCTTCTGCGGCTATGTTTTGAATACCCGATACTACGATTACATCATTCATATCAAGCCCGCTATCAACAACCCAGTTGTTATTAATATCGTCTGAAACTTTAATATTTTTTCTTACCGCCTTGTTATCCTTGACAGCCCATACATAATAACCGCTCATTGCATCACCCTTTGTGCAGGACTGCGGAACTGTCATATATTTAACAACCTGAGGTGCTACAAGTTCTACTTTCATATAGTCGCCCGGTATAAGCCACATCTTTGAGTTGTCAAATGTTGCACGCAATGTAACTGATCCTGAATCTATATCAATTTTATTATCTACAAAATTGATTCGTCCGATTTTGTCATACCATGAGCCGCCGGTAAACTGTACTTTCACATCAACATCAGAGAGGTCTTTGCTTGCTTTTAGCAGCTTAACAAAGTCTGCACTTTTCAGACTGAAAGTAACATATACAGGATTCACACTTGATATATTTACCAGACCGCCTGAAGTTGCCGTTACATAGTTGCCTTCTGTAATATTTACTTTACCGATTCTTCCGTCGATCGGTGATTTTATTGATGTATAGCTTAAGTTGACTTTTGCAAGTTCAAGCTGTTGTTTTGCCGCATCAAGCAATGCTCTGTACTGGTTGCGGGAGGCAAGGCTTGAGTCTACATCTGATCTGCTTATCAAATCTTCTTTCACAAGCGCATTTGCTCTGTTCAATTCCTGCTGTGCATTTTTCAATAATGCACTGTACTGGTTTACGTTTGCCTGACTGTTATTAACTTCCAGCTGGTATTCTTTCGGGTCAATCTGGAAAAGAATCTGTCCTTTTTTAACAAAATCCCCTTCAGTAAAGTATTTCTTTATCAAAAAGCCGGGAACCCTTGCCACAAGATCAACAGAATACTTTGCTTCTACTCTTCCTGTTGCTTCTGCCGAAACATTAACTTCTTCAATATGCGGAGTATCAACTTCAACCTCTTTAGGCATCATCATCATTTTCTTCTGAATCATGCCGGCAATATAACCTGATGTCTTGTTATATATAATTGGAACAATTATTACAAGCAAAATAAGAATTGCAAATTTTTTCCTCGTCATACTGAATTTCATAGTTTTCTCCAACTTAATATAATACGATATACTATCCTGAGATTATCGTAAAATATTTCAGTCGAAAGTGTCAATAAAAATGCATGAATATCCACCGTACGATGGATATTTCAGGATTTGAACACAGCTCCAAAACCTTACTTTTAGCAGACGGATTTTACCTGCAAAGCTCTTAAGGAGTTGAGAACTGCAAGCAGAGTTACACCGACATCCGCAAATACAGCACCCCACATGCTGACAAACCCGACGGCACCAAGAATTAAGAACAAAGCTTTTACAAGAAGAGCAAATGCTATATTTTGCTTAACGATATTCATTGTTTTTCGTGCAACGAAAACCGCAAGTGCAATTTTTGACGGGCTGTCATCCATAATAACTGCATCAGCAGCCTCTATTGCGGCATCCGAACCCAATCCGCCCATTGCTATACCGACATCGGCTCTTGTCAAAACCGGAGCGTCATTTATACCGTCGCCGACAAAGATTACGCTTTTGTTTTTCCGTTTCTTTTCTATTAGTTCTTCAAGTTTTTCGACCTTGTCCTCAGGCATAAGCTGTGCATGAAATTCGTCAAGCCCGAGGATTTCTGCTGTTTTTTCGGCAGCGCTACGATTGTCGCCTGTAAGCATTACTGTTTTTACCGAAAGTTTTTTCAAAGCCTTAATTGCTTTTTGCGAATCCTCTTTGATAACATCAGAAATCACTATATATCCAAGGTATTTGCCGTTTTTGGCAGCATAAACAACTGTTCCGAAGTCTTCAGCTTTTTTGTAATTGATAGAATACTTTTCCATCAATTTTGTGTTTCCTGCAAGGATTTCACTGCCCTCAACATTTGCCCTGATTCCGCAGCCTGCAAGTTCAACAACATCTTTAACTTTTTCTGAATCAATAGATTTGCCGTAAGCTTTTTTCAAAGACTGCGCAATCGGATGAGATGAATAGTTTTCAGCCATTGCTGTGTACTTTAACAACTCTTCAGGAGTGATACCCTCTTGAGGTTTTACAGCGGTAACATTGAAGACTCCTTTTGTCAGAGTTCCGGTCTTATCAAAAACTACAGTGTCAGGTTTTGCAAGGGCTTCCAGATAACAGCTTCCTTTAACAAGGATTCCGCACTTTGAAGCTCCGCCGATACCCGCAAAAAACCCGAGAGGTACGGAGATTACAAGCGCACACGGGCAGGAAATTACAAGGAAAGTTAAGGCTCTTTCAATCCAAACAGAAAACTCTCCGCCGGTCAATATTGGAGGTAAACCAGCAAGGATAACAGCAGCACCAACAACCGCAGGGGTATAGTATCTTGCAAAACGGGTAATAAAATTTTCGGCTTTTGTCTTTTTAGAACCTGCATTTTCTACAAGTTCCAGAATTTTAGAAACTGTTGAACTGCCAAATTCTTTGGTAACTCTGACTTTTATAAGCCCGTTTGTATTGATACAACCGCTGACTGCATCATCTCCGGTTGTGATTTTCCTTGGCACTGATTCTCCTGTGAGGGCTGATGTGTCCATTGAAGCTTCTCCTTCAATAACAACACCGTCAAGCGGAATTTTTTCACCGGCCGCAACAACGATTACGTCACCGATTTTAACATCTTCAGGAGATTTTTTAACAAGTCCGCCGTTCTCTTCAATATTTGCATAATCAGGTCTTATATCCATAAGTTCCGTAACCGATTTGCGTGATTTTTCAACAGCTCTGTGCTGAAAATATTCGCCAATCTGATACAAAATCATAACCATTACTGCTTCCGGATATTCTTTTATAGCAAAGGCGCCAAGTGTTGCGACACCCATCAAAAAGTTTTCATCAAAAAAATCGCCTTTTAGTATATTCTTAAGCGCCGTCAATAAAACATCCCCGCCTGCAATCAGATATGCCGCAAAGAACAAGCATACCTTTAACAATTCAGGAATCACAGGTACAAATGCCAGAGCAAATACAACAATAGCTGCCGCTATCTTTGCAGGTCTTAAATCGTTACCTGCGCATCGCTTATGTTCCTCGTGTCCGCAGTGGTGATGATGTTCGCACATAAGATTTACCTTTCTTTTACAAGTATTTTATATTAGTATTATAATTGAACAACTATTCAATTGTCAATCTTTCTTAATTTTTCTTTTACAAAAATTCATATAGTTGAATACTTATTCAATTGATGCAATAATATAATCATGGATATCAAAAAATCAGATTGTGAAGCAATTAATATCGAAATCGTGAATAAAGTAAAGCCAAACATGCCTGAAATGAACATATTGTATGAACTTTCAGACTTCTTCAAAGTTATGGGCGACAGCACCAGAATTCAACTTCTCTGGGCTTTGGAAGAAAGCGACATGTGTGTTGGAGATCTTGCTGTACTTCTTAATATGACAAAATCTGCGGTTTCCCACCAGCTTAAAGTTCTTAAAACTGCAAAACTCGTGCGCTCTACCAAAAAAGGGAAAAATGTTTATTATGCGCTAAATGATTTTCACGTAAAAACTATCCTTGAAAAAGCATTAGAACACGTCTGCGAGTAGCGATAGCGCAAAAATCAGGCATTAGTATTGATTTTTGGCTGTTTTTTGAGAAAGAGAAATTTCGTCTTTTAACATTTTCAAGAACTCTTCTCTGTACATAAAACCAAGATGCGCTCCGTTATCAAGATATACGGATTTGTTTCCTGTATAAAGTTTCAGCTTTTTTAACTGGGAAGGGGTCGTAAGATAATCGTTTAGAGAATGAAAAATCACGTAATTGTCGGCATTCTCAAGATAATCCGAAATTGAATGGAGGCTTGAAATCTCCTGCAAGTCATCCAAATCGCTGTAAGGCGGTGTCAACAGATAATTTTGTGCGTAATCCCTGTAGCTTGTGTTGTTAATTCTTGTATAAAGCTCCTTCGGGTCTGTTACGTTTTCCCGCTCGATTGTATAAATAAGATCCGACAGCTTCTGATGCATTATGAATCCAGTTATTAATTTGGCTTCATATTCAGTAAAAGGCAGGCGATCAATTTTAAAGTCTTTATCCTCATCTTTTTGTTGTGAAATCTGGATGATTTTTGAAGCCGTAACAGCCACACGGTCTTTTAGATTGTTCGGATTTTTATTCCACTCGTCAGAAATTTTGTCCACTGCGGCCATTGCATAAATTAAATCCACAGGCGGACATACGGCAATATATTTTGTTATATTTAATGTGTTGTTTTTATACTCTTTGTCGGCAAGAAAAAGAGCCGTAAGTGC
>CALUTA010000023.1 GCA_944323585.1 Candidatus Gastranaerophilales bacterium | reverse complement strand
TCAACGTGCGGCTGAAGAACGCTGTCAAGAACTTCAGGAAAAGCAATTCCTTTAACAGTTTTTTCAACAATTTCCTGATATACAGTAGCGTAAGCTCTCAATTGAGTCATAGCGCCCGCAGCTTCCGGAGTTAAGCCCATGCCAAGAGTATCAACATGTTCGCAGAAAAATGCGCCTGTAACTTCGTAAGATTTGCAAAGTGCACCAATGTAGCTTTCGGCATTTTCTCTGCAAACTCCGTTGTCGTTCGGAACCGTGAGAGCAAAAACTAATTTGTTTGCAGGGTTGAAATGAGCTTCTGCGGAATGGTGCATTGCATCAGGAACTTTTGCAACCTGTTTCAGAGTATCTTTTACAGATTCATTCTGCATTTGAGCATGCCAGTAAACTGTGTTTTCAAAGATTGAACCCATATACTGATGAACAGAAGCTTCAATGCCGTTCAATTTAGCATCAGCCCAGAAAATACCTTCTTTCAAGGCAATATTTTTGTCAAAATCAGCTGACAAAGAAATTGAAGAAACTTCCTGAGCAGCTTCAAGCATTTTAACCATATCTTCTTTTTTCATGCCTGCATAAGCAAGAGCAAAAAGTGCGTGATCGTCAAATGCAGAGAATCTTCCGCCGACATCATCATGGATATACAAATCACCGAGCCAGCCGTTTTCGTTTGAAGTTCTTCTTAATTCGCTTTTTTCTTTGTTAGCGTCGGTTACGGCAATAAAGTGTTTTGCTGCAAGCTTTTCAGCTTCAGCGTCGCTGTTGCCCTGAGCTTTATATTCATCAATAAGCATCTGCTGAATTCTCAAAAATCCGTCTTTCGTTTCAAAAGTAGAACCTGATTTTGAAGCAATCATGTAGTTTGATGAAGTAACTTTGTTACCCATTCTGTACAAAAATCTTTCAAAACTTGCAGAATCAACATCAGAATAAAAAGCGATTTTGTCACCGCAAACATTCAGACCGTTAATGCTCAACATATGTTCTACAGTGTGTTTTGAACCGCCGATACCCATAACGCTGAGTCTTTCGCAGCCTGTCTGGTTTTTAAGCTTTTCAGCAAGTGTATAAATTTCATCTACTCTTTTAATCTGTTCCTGCGGAAGGTTTACCCAGTTCAAAAACTGGCCTTTCTGGTTGGCTCTTTTTGAAAACTCTTCCGTAAATTTTGCAACGTTTCCTTCGTATTTTGAAAAATCAAACCCGAAGAAATCTGTTGTTAAACCTAAATTACAAATACATGCCTGAGTCATTTTTGTACTCTCCTTATAATGTTTAAACTTTTCCACTAATACTTTATCATGGAAAAAAATGTTTTTAAATTCGCAGAGAAATAAATACAGATATTTTTATAATGTTCATTTTATCTGAAAACCCAACCTGCAAGTTTGTACCGACAAGAAAGTTTCGGAGAAGCTCCCGTCCAAAGGCCAAATTACCTGACAAAATTCCAGAAAAATCTTTTGGCTTTTTCCTGTATTGTAGAATTTTTTATTCCTTTTTTAACCGAAATCATTCTGCAAGGTTCAGGCTGAGTGGCTCTCGGATAAGAAGTATCAGGGTTTCCAAAAAGCATCACATAACCTGCTTTATAATTTTCAGGAATTTCCAGATGTTCGCACAATTCAGGAAAAACCTTAATCATTGCGTAAGCCAGCCCGCACCAGCAGGTTCCGATACCGAGGCTTCTTGCATAAAGTTCAAAATACGAAAGCGCAATCGTCGGGTCAATATCTGCACACGGCGCATCTACCGGAGTCGACACCACAACCATGTGAGGTGCACCCCTGAAAATTATATCCTCGCCCTTCAAAAAAGAATCCTTATATCTGGCAAATTTTTTAGTCAGAAACTTAACAACAGGTTCGGTAATCCCCATCAAAATTTTATTTCTCTTATCACAGCAGCTTAAAACACGTAACATTTTGCCGTTTGTATAGTCCCTGAATTCATCCATAACCTCAACATCATCAATAAATGCAAAGTGAAGACCGTGATTGTTCACGCCTGTCGGAACCCAGTTAAGCATATTTTTCAGTTTTTCAAGTTTTTCTTTATCAATGTTTTCATGCTTATAGTGTCTTATGCTGCGTCTGTTTTTAATCAAATTCAAAACTTGCTCCGGAGCAGGCAAATTGTCAGGCAATTCTGATTCATCAGGATTTTTACCCATAATCGAAAGCGCTCCGACAGGACAAATCGCCATACAGTGCTGGCATTTTATACACTTTGTTTCATCCAGTACGGGAATTCTGTTTTCATCGAACTTTAAAGCTTTTCCCATACAATCATTTATACATTTTCCGCAATGAATACATTTATCATTTACATTAAATTCCATAATCCCTCCGTTTTTATCTTTAATTTTATAATAAAAATTGTGTTCCGACCAGAATTTTATGTGAATCCGACCTGTTTTGGTTCTGGCAGAAAATGTAATTAAGCATAAGTTTGACAGCCTGTCCTTTTATAAAATAGTTTATACCGGTTGTATATTCTCTGCTTTTGTTGCGGGCAACATCAGTATCAGGGTCAAATTCGTCATACCGGAAAAGGATTTGGACTTTGGGGGTAATTTTATATGCTACTGTCGAATAAAAACCTGTTGCTTTGTTTGTTGTCAAACCCGCAAGCCCGTTTGAACCGTTTGAATGCGCCCATTCAAACCTTGTGGTAAACTTTTTGTATTCGTAACCTGCATAAGCACCCGCAACAAAAAAATCCGTATCTCTTTTACCGGCAGTTATACCTCCGCCTGTTACAAGTTTTCCGTATTTACCGTCAGTTTTTGCCAGCGGTTTAAAGTTGACCCATCCGTCGAATTCCGCACCCGGGAAAAATGACGAAAAAAATGTGTCTGAACTTAATGCGCCCAAATCATAATCAACAAAATCATAATTTCCCACAATTCTTAAACCGAATTTGCGTACAGTTCCGAAGTTTCTTGCAATTTGCGATCTGTTTATAAAAGGAAGTGTATATGGGCTTTGCGAGCCTTCATAGCCGACGGCCGGCCGTGTATTGCCGAGTATTATTCTGTGATGAGGAATTCTGTTTGTTGCAATATAAGCATCCTGTACAAAATTCTTCATAAAAGGTCGCTGGCTCTGGGGTGTAACATTCAGCATTAACCTGAAATCTTCTTCCCCGCTTTTCAGAACACCGTCAAGGTTAATATTTATAATTCCGATTTTGTAAAATAAATCGTCATCATCACCTTCATTTAATTCATACCGGCCGTGGCTTTGCATTGCAAACCACGGGTGAAAACTTTTTAAAGGCCCTTTTTCAAATCGAAACGTCGTAATATCATTTGATAAAGGTATTGCAATATCAGTTCTTTCTATCTCAAGATTGTAAACTTCTTTCAATCTTTCAGCGAGCGTTTTTTCATGCAAAATTTCAGTCAAGTCTTCTGCGTTTGTGTCTTCCGCCGGTTCAATCAAATTTATCTGCGTTTCAAGAAAAATTTCTTCTCCTGAACTGGAAGCCCCATCTTGATGTTCTTCTTCGGATGCATAAGCTGATGATGAAACTGAAATTAACAAAAAAAATATTAATAAAATTTTTTTCACTTATTCTGAAAACTCTTTATTTATTTTGAAATACTTCCAAAATAATAATACAACAAATAGATAAAAACATCTCTTGCCGTAAAAATATTTTTACGTGATAATGTTTGCGGAGATTGAGGATGGCAACGAATTTTGATTTTCTAAAAAGTACGGACAAAAACCTTTTCGATATTATTACGGAAGCCGAAAAGCTTTACAGAGATGAATATTTTGAACAATGCATGACCCAGACAAGACGTTTTGCCGAAAATGTCTGCAAAGACGTTCTGGGGAACAGAAGAACCGGCGAAGAAACTTTTGATGACATGCTTGCAACCCTCAAGGACAAGGCCGAAGGCAATCCGCAGGAAAAAGAATTTCTGGATGATTTGTATTTTTTGAAACGCAAAGGCAATCAATCAACTCACTCATCTTCCGTAAAAAAAGACGGCATTACAGCTTTGGAATGTCTTCAAAGAGCGTTTGAAGTTGCAATAAGTTATTCAGTTTACAAAAACGGGCCGAGCGAAAAATTATTGAGGATGCAATATGATACGGAACTTCTTGTGACAGGCAAAAAGAACAAATCCCTCGGCGAAAGATACAAAGAAAAGAAAAACCAGCTTAAGGCCAAGCCTAAACAGGAACGCAAATTCGAACCTAAACAGAATAACAAATCTTCCGCTTCAAAAAAATCAAAAACCTTAAAATTGAAACAATCTTCCGCAAAATCGCACAAAATTCCTGTATTCCAGCTGATTATGCTCGTTGCATTTACGATTTCTTTGACAATTATCGGATTTTTGTTTTTGGCATCATTGCGGCCGTACTAAAAAGGAGAAATTATGACAGATTATAAAACTTATCTTGATGAGGGAATTGCTGATATTAATAACGGCAAATATTCTGAAGCCATAGAAAAAATCGACAAATCAATCGAACTTAAAAATGATTGGGAAATTTCATATTTTTACAGAGCTGTTGCAAATCAGGCACTGGAAAAATATGATGAAGCCATGCTTGATTACACAAAAGCCCTTCAGATAAATAATAAAATGATTGATGCATATTACAACCGTGCAAATATAATCTTAAGCCGGAAAGACATTGAAAATCCCAAAATAGAAAATGCCGTAGAAGATTTGAAAAAAGCGCTTGAACTTGATGAAAAATTTATTGATGCACTTTTTGCAATGGCTGCCGCTTACAAAAAACTCGGTCAGTATCACAAAGCCCTTGAATACCTCGAAAAACTTCTTGAAATTGAACCGGATGCTATTTATGCAAAAGCACTAAAAAAACTTATCCTTGAAAAATATATTGTTAATTAAAAAAATAATTTTTGCCGGAAATTTTTCATAAAAATTACGTTACAAAAACGGCCCTGCAATAATCGCAAAGCCGTTAAATTTATAAATATCAATGTATAATTAAAACCTATACACAAGCAAATTCTCTGTTTTCAGAATTTACGCTGCAGAAGTTGTAATCAGCACCATTTTGTGCATAGTATCTGTGTCCGTCCATTACAAGTTCGCTGCACTGGTTCAAAGTTGTTAAAGCAAGATTTTTAGCAACTTTTGAATCAACGATAAGTGTATTTACATGGAAATTTTTCGGAAGCTGTTCGATTTTTGTTCCTGAAATGTTGAAAACATTTGTTCTGATATCTGTATTTAATTTTTCAACATTTGATTTTTCCATGTTCAACCATCCTGTGTAAATGTGTTCAGGAAGTTTTTTAACCTTTGCTCCTGCCATGTTTACACGATCAGCATCAATAGGTGTTGCAAAGTTTTTAATTTCAGCACCTGTCATATTGATTTCCTGGCTGACCCAGCCGATTGTCAATTTGTCAATAACACATTTTGAAAGGTTCAAATTTCCTTCAATGTTTCCAAGTTCCAAGTGCTTGATTGTGCAACCGGACAAGTCTAAATCACCGCCGTTATAGTTGCTGAGAATTTCTTCATAATTTTTTTTCATTATTACCTCCTTGTTAAGTAAGTACTTTAAAATATAATTTAGTTTTTTCCTATAGACATCCTCTATATAAATGTTTTTTTATTTTAATTTAAATACACATGCTTTTTTGAATTTCTAATTGATAATTTATCACTAATTTTATAAAAAGAAAATTATTTTAAATAAATTAATATTTTGCAGAAATTTAAAATTTTTGATAACCTTGTAATATAAACCGATAAACTATTTTGGTTATTCAAAATTATAATTTTATTCTTTATTTTTTAATTAAAATTTTTATAAAAACTTTTATAAAAAATAACAATTTACAATTTTTTTTTAATATAAAAAGAAACGGAAAAACTTATGATTTTAAACGAAATTTTATTAATTACATCTGTGTTGCTTGTTTCAGCGATTTTGCTAAACAAAATCGGAGGAAAATTCGGTGTTCCTTCACTTTTGATTTTTATTTTAGTCGGAATTCTGGCAGGCTCCGACGGAATTTTAAGAATACATTTTGAAGACTATAATCTTGCACAGAATGTTGGTATTGTTGCAATTTCATACATACTTTTTATGGGCGGTTTGAGTGTAAATATTAGCGAACTTAAACCGATTGTAAAAGAAGGAATTGTGCTTGCAACGCTCGGCGTTTTTGTAACAGGAATTATGGTTGGCTTATGCAGTTATTATTTTCTAAACCTTCCGCTTCTTGAATGTTTTCTTCTCGGCGCAATAATATCCTCAACTGATGCTGCGGCAGTATTTGGAGTTTTGCGTTCTAAAAGCATAAGCCTTGGCAATAATTTAAAACCGCTTCTTGAATTTGAATCCGGAAGCAACGACCCGATGGCCGTATTTTTAACTCTTGGTATGATAGGACTTATTGCAGGACAGCTTAATATAACAGGTCTTATATTCGACTTTTTTAAACAGATGATTTTAGGAATTACATTCGGATTTATCATAGCAAGACTTACGATAATAATTATTAACAAAATAAAACTTGAATATGACAGTTTGTATGTTGTTATCACTCTTGCAAGCGTAATTTTTACTTATTCGTTTATCTCAATTATCGGAGGAAACGGATTTATCGGAGTCTATGTCTGCGGTCTTGTGATGGCGGCCGGTAAATTTGTGAACAAAAAAACTTTGATAAGATTTCATGATGCAGTCGGCTGGATAATGCAGATAGTTATGTTTTTAATTTTAGGGCTTCTTGTCAACTTTAAAGCAGGTTTCGTCCACGCTAAAGAAGCAATGCTGGTTGCACTTGTTTTAATCTTTATTGCACGACCTGTTGCCATATTTTTATGTGACATAGGATTTCAAAGAACTTTAAGAGAAAAACTTATGATAAGCTGGGTGGGCTTAAGAGGAGCCGCACCGATTGTGCTGGCAACATTCCCGCTTACTGCAAATATTGAACATGCTGTAGATATTTTCAATATTGTATTTTTCGTTGTAATTATTTCAGTGCTTTTGCAGGGCACAACAATACCCTATATTGCAAAACTTTTGAAAGTTGATGCACCGGTCGAAATAGACCACGGACCTGTTATTGAATACGGCGACAAAGATCCAAATAACAAAATGATAGAATTTACAGTAGCAGAAAATTCATCTGCTGCAGGCAAACAGCTTTATGAATTAAAACTCCCCCAAGGCTCTCTTGTCAGCCTGATTTATAAAAAAGGAGAATATATCGTTCCGACCGGAAGTACGATTGTTGAACCATGTGATGTCCTATTTGTACTTATGGACAAAACCAAAGAAAAAATTGTTAAAAATATTCTGTGCAAAGAAAATAAAAAATCTTAAGTTTTTTAACTTATGTAAAGAACTTTCTTTTTTATTTTTTTTGTATTAATATTAATTAAAATCTAGTGTGTCTTTTTTGCTGGAAGTATAAATACTCATTAAAAATAACTAATTGAAGAATAGCAAAAAAAAATATCAGGAATATTATATGAATAAATAAACATAGGGGTAAAAACATCTATGAAGGTCTCACCGGTCAATTTGAGTAACAGTAATGTTTCAATGCAGCATCGCCGGACATTTACGGCACCGCCAAGCAAAGCCAGAATATTTTACAACGACCATAAGGCAACAACTTATTCATCAGGAATACTTGCAGCCGGCGTCGGTACAATTTATCTTTTAAACAGCAGACACATTTCAACACTGGCAAAATCCATTGCACATTCAATGAGCAAAATTTCTGCAGATATCGTTGATCCCAAACGTCTGGCATCTATCATGAGCGGAGATGAACTTTTAAGAGCACTTCCGCGCCTGACAAAAATAAACTATGAAGCGACACCTGATAATATACAAAAAGGAATTCTAAAAGCCGATCTTCACAGCCATTCAAATTATTCAGACGGTGCAGGCTTAGTGAAAAACCTTCTTGATGATGCAACAGACTATGCAGATGTCCTTTTCGGCAAAACCAAGCAAAAATTCATCTATGCCCTCAGCGATCACGATACAGTTGAAGGCCTTAAAGAAGCAATGACCATTATGGCAGGCAATCCGGAAAGATACAAAAATCTTAATTTTGTTCCGGCCATAGAAGTCAGTTTTGCCCACAAAGCCTCAAAAACAGGAAACCCGTGTGAAATAGCGGAACTTCTTGTTTACGGAGTCAATCCATATTCGGCAAAAGTAAACCAATTTTTGGACAATATCCGTCAAAAAAGAACAGATATGATACAAAACTTCATAAAAGATGCATCAAAATCGTGTCCGCTAACAAAATTTTCTTTTGACGAGTTTTCAAAATATTATGAATTTGAAAAATACGGAAACCTGATGAATATTCACTGGCGGGTTTACCACTACACACAGACAAAGCATGCAATAACCCAGTATGCCTCAAAAATTAACCAGGATCCGGAAATACTTTACAATAAGATAATGGAAAATTCAAAAGGCGCTTCAATCGGGAAGTTACATGACGAAGGTAAATTACCGGCAGATATACAAGAAGTCCAAAATTTCAAAGATATAATGCACAAATATGAACCGCACGTTGAAAACGGGAAAATTATCGCATCAAGCGAAAATACTTTTGAAGAAGTTATTAATGCTTTCAAAGATGAAAAAGGGATTTTTATGGCATTTGCCCATCCATACTATTATGCAGAACGGGTAGATAATCCTATTGAGGGCTTAAAATACTTTATGGAACATTCAAACGGACTAATCAAAGCCAGCGAATCATTCCATCAGGCTTATCAGAGCAGGATAAAGCCGGAAGATATTGATAATCTTCAAAAAGAAACCGAAAAACTCGGACTGTTAAACCTCGGCGGGCAAGACAATCACAAAAGAAAATTATTTTAAAACAGTAAATAAGGTGGAAGAATGAACATTACTCTCAACAGTGACCTTTACATTAACAAATACAATCGCTATGAAAAGTTAAAAAATAATCAAAATAACAAATTATATACAAATAACTTAAACTCAATAAATACAGACACATTCCAAAAAAATTCATCACAGACACCGGCAGTAAAATCCAAATTTTCATTTACAGGAATAACCCGCCCGCTTGAACAAATTCCGATAAAATCGGCAAAAGATGTAATTTCTCAGTGGGAAAAAATGAGATTTGCCCCATACTATGAGGCATTGGATGATAAAATTTATCCTCAAAATAAAATCATTCGTGCAAAAAACTTTTCATTTCTTGACAATCTGACGTCAGATATGAAAAAAGAATTCCTTGATGTTTTTGAAAAATTTACGGGATTTCCTGATCTTAAAGCTGTTTCAACCAGAATAGAAAACGAATTTATTAATCAGGTGTATTCATCAGCCTCAAAAGTTTCACCGGGGTTAAAAATAATTGCCGCAGGATATGACCCGACGTGTTCTGTTGCACTAGAAAGAGCCTTCCCCGGAAGCGATCTGGATAAAGCTTTTGTTGTACTCAGAAACGCAACCGGTATGTCCGATACAGAAGCCATAAATCAATTTAAAGGGCATTTATGGTTTAATACAGACCAAAGAATTCTGAGTCTGAACAAACAGGACACGTTTCCGGAAGTTTATACAATGGATCAAATACATGCATCTCTTGATAAACTGGACGATATTTCAAATAAATTTGCATTTACTGATGGTGTTAAGGAATACATGAAAAATTTAAAAATGTATGAACTTGATCCGGTAAAAGGCGGCATGTTTAATATATCTCTTACAAGAATCCTGCCTTTTAACGGAATTTCTAAAGAATATGCCAAAAATTTTGCATACTTTCTGGAATCGGCAAGAGATGGCAAAAAGCTTATTATAAACAAGAATTATTATAATACCCTGTATTATGCAATTAGACTCTCGGAATTCGGGAAATACAGCAATGTAACTCAAATGAAAGCCTATACTAACATGTTATCATCGGGAGCAAAAGAAATTAAACAAAAGCTTCAATTGCGTGACAAACTTTTGTCAGAATATCCGCAAATGACGCTTGAAGATAAATTTGACCTCGTAAAGGATATTGTAAAAGCTGTTTCTTGTGATAACGACAACCCTAAATTCAAAAAATATTTCGAAAATGATGACGATATAAAAGAACGTTACAACAAACTCAACAACCTTCTTGTAAAATAATTACATCATATTGACATAATGAATAACGTTTTTAGCCCATAAATCGCCGACGGATTTGTCGCAATATTTGCCGGATTTACCGATAGCTTCCACGGTTGTAAGATTTTCACGGATTCGTTTATCAATTATTTGCGCCATAGATTGAATGCAGTCTTCTACTCTGGCGAACTTCTGCAAACCGCTTTTGACAGTAATACCGCCAATGTTATTCTTCTTTAAAGCTGCAGAAGATGTGCCTCTGCCTGATTCCTGCATACCGATTGCAACCAGAAAAGTAGGATTTACATTATATTTTTGGCCAATCTCGATAAAGGCTTTTCCTTTGCCGTAAAACGGATTATATGTTTTGCTGCCGTTGCGGCTCGGAATCATTTTTTCAATAAAATAATTTAGTTCTTCTGCTGTTCCTTTGTATTTTTCTCTCAAAAATTTGGAACTCTTATTAAAATTATTTCGGGGATAAGCGCTTAATCTTCCTGTATTCAAAGGAAACGGAAGTGTCTTTTCTTCGAATTTCGGAACTTTCGGCATAAATCTCGGAATTGCAAAACGTTCAAAGTCAATAGTATCCTGAGCGACCTTATTCAACGCCTGAGCATGTCCGGAAAGTGATGCCATAGACTCAGCAACAAGCATTGTTGCAGGCACTACTTTTTTCAAAGAGGTTTCTTTAATTTTATTTTTAATTACTTTTTGGGGCGCAAATTTCCTCAGACTCATTCGTCCATAACGAAATTGTGCTTGAATACGGGTTAAATGCATATTTTCAGTCCTTATATTTTTTCCAGATACATTTTGTACAAAAATAATTTTTTTTTCAAGTGATTATTAAAATTTGTTATTCTTTATAACGTCTTTTCATAATGACATTGCCGTTTTCATCATACCCTTTATCTTTCAACCAGTGTGCAATAAGCTTGCCGGACGGATCAAATATAAAAGTTTCTTCTTTTGAAACCCTGAGCCCCATATTAACAAGTTTGCCATCCGTATCGTATTTGTAAGATTTATAAGGATAATTCGTGCCGTCTTTTACTTCAATATGAGTCAAAACCCCTTCCGAAGAATAATACCAGACATACAGCGGATTGTCATAATACATTACGGCATATGAACTGTCGGAAAACTGCGCAAGAACTCTGTCTTTAATTTCGGCGTGCCCTTTCAAAAGAAGAGTTTTATTTTCTTTGTAATTCTCGTCCGCAATATTTGTTAAAACGCTCAATCCATCCGGCTTAACAGGTATTTTTTGCAGAAGTTCTTCTCTTGCAATGTCTGTCGTATATTTAACTCCACCCGTCAAAACCTCATCTGCATATGACATGTCTGCAAAGCATACTAATATAAAACCAATAACCAATAACTTTTTCATTACAGATTATTTTAATTATTTGTTAAAAAATTGTCAAATTTTTTCAAAATAACGTCATACTGAGCGTTAGCTAAGTATCTTAATAAAAAAAGATTCTTCGGGCAAAGCCCTCAGAATGACGAATTTTTTAATAATATCTGTGATATTTGGCATATAAGTCCCTTTCAATAACATCTTTCTCTATTACACACCTGCGCAATGGCAATTTTACAAAAACAGATTACAATTTTTCAGGAGGCAGAAATGAAAATTTACCCTGTTAAACCAGCTTATACCCCAAATTTTAGAGGCAATCCTTTTACCCTTAAAAAATTCAAATCAGACTCCAAAGATTTTTTTGAAGCAGCAGGGGTCGTTTGCGCAACAAGTATTCCGATGTTTTTATATCTCTTGTGTTATCATTTGTACGATAAACATATAAGAAAAAAACGCAATTCATAAAAATTTTTGGTATAATAATCAGGAAATGAATAAAGGTGCAATATTTGACTTAGACGGAACTCTTTTATATACGCTGGAAGATTTAAAAGACAGCGTAAATTTTGCACTTAACAAATTTAATTATCCCGAAAGAACCCTTGATGAAATCAGAGTATTTGTCGGCAACGGGGTAAGATTATTGATGGAGCGGGCTTTGCCGCAAGGAAGTCAAAATCCTGATTTTGAAAGGTGTCTTGAATGTTTCAAAGAGCATTACGCACAAAACATGTACAACAAAACAAAACCTTTTGACGGCATTGAAAAAATGCTTGTTGCTCTAAAAGCCCGAAATTACCGTATAGCTGTTGTTTCCAACAAATTTGATGCGGCGGTTAAGGAACTTTGCAAAACATATTTTGGCCAAAAAGTCGAACTTGCAATAGGAGAATCCGAATCGGAAGGCATCAGAAAAAAGCCTTATCCTGACAGTGTTCTAAAGGCTATGAAGCTCCTTGATTGTGATTTTAACAAAACATTTTATATCGGAGATTCCGAAGTGGATATTGAAACCGCAAAAAACAGCGGGCTTCAATGTATTAGCGTCACCTGGGGCTATAAAGACGAAAAATATCTGAAAGCCCATGGCGCAAACTTAATTGCACACAAACCTTCAGATATTTTGGAAATTTTAAAATAGCTATTTAGGCATTCAATTTTTGAATAAGCATGAGAATATTTTCGCCGAGGTTCCTCATATTAGCCATAGCCTCAGCATCTTCGCTAATCTCACCCTTATCACGGCCAAAACCAAAATTCCAATAGGTAGAACCCGGAATAATCATTTCTGACATAAGCATCATTTCGTGAATACTTGCCTGAATAAAGCTTCCGCCTCCCCGTCTTTCCGCAATAACCGCAGCACCGACCTTATGCTTAAAAAGTTTTCCGTTAGCAAGTGCAATTACACCTGCTCTGTCAATTAAAGCCTTCAATTCCGGAGTCATATTGGCAAAATACGACGGTGTGCCGAAAATTATTGCATCTGCGCTGAACAAATCTTCCAAAATATCATTCAAAATATCGTCATTGAATGCACACTTTCTGTTCAAAAGCTTCTGACAGGCCCAGCATCCACGGCATCCGTGAATATTTTTTCCGCCGACCTGAATAATTTTTGTTTCAATGCCAGCTTGATTAAGCGGGTCCAGAACAGCATTAAGCATTATTTCAGTGTTACCGCCTTTGCGGGGGCTTCCGTTTATTGCAACAACTTTCATGCCATCTCCTCTTCACTAATCTTATATTCCATTACGTAATCATCCATTTCATAACCGTTGCCAATACGTGTTACGAGCGGATGAAGCAGCTTAAATCCCCATTTTTCATATATTTCTACAGATTTAATATTTTGTTTGTTAACAGTCAGCTGAATTTTTTTGAAATTCTTTTCCAAAGCCATTTTCTTTATCATTTCAAATACAAGACGGCCGATACCTTTGTATCTGTACTCTTGCGCCATATAAAATTTAGACAAAAACAAATAATCTTTTTCAGGCGCAATTCCGAAGTAACCCGCTTTTTTACCGTCCTCTACTACAAAATAATATTCGTAATTTTCATATTCCATTTGCTCTGCAAGCGCAATCTCCGACTGAAATTTATTAACCATATAATAAATTTGCCCTAAAGTAAGCAGGGCATGCCAGTATTCAAACCAAATATCTTTTGCCAGTGCAGCGAGCTCTTTAATATCTTTTTTTTCAACTTTTATTATGTCTGTCATATTTGCCTCTGATTCCACTCAACATTTATAAAACACAAATCTTCGCCGGTTTGCACATTCTTTAAAACATGGACTGTCCGGTTATTATCTGCAATTTCAATTTGTGATAAAACGGTATTTCCAAATTTAATCTCTTTTTTAAAAACAAGATCAATGTTCTTTATACAATGCGAACTTCTAAACTCCAAACTTAATGGCTCAAAAGCCCAAATTATATAATTGCAATTGTTTGTGTGTTGATTAACGTCTATATCATCATATCTTATTTCAAAAGTTTTTTCAATATCTATTTTGTCAGGAAGCTTAATTTTTTGAAAAGCCAAATCCTCATCCTGCTTTTGATACGGAGGCATAAGAGGATTGCCGTCAAGAGCGTCAGCAACGCTGACGGGTTTGCCGGAATTTATATCAACGAGCGACCAGCAGCTTGCGGCTTTTGCAAGACATTCATTTCCGTTCCAGATTTCAAAGTCACGAAAAGCAAAGATTTTGTTATATCCTCTGGGTTGTGTTTTCAAGGTCAGATTGTACAAACCAACAGGATATTTAAAAAATTCAATTCTGTATTTAAGAAGATACCAGGCAAGATGTTTTGGGGTTATATATGAATATCCGAAACCGAGGTTTTCAGCATTTTCGCTGGCCATATCCTGAAAAAAATTCAACACGGCAGATGGTTTAAGCGCAAGCCCGAAATCCATCTCAGAATATCTTACCTTTACCTTCTCCTCGTACATAAATATATTTTAGCATAAAGTATCAACCCGTTTTTTTAATTAATGAAAATTAATATAATCATTTTCTTTAAAATGTTAAACCATCTAAACATTTAGATATCTGCAACATTTAAGAAGCAACGTTACAAAATTTTAACATTTAACAACATCTGTATAATATAAAATATGTTTGCGATAACATTAATTTTGAAATATATATAACATTTTAAATAAAATGTTATATAAAATCATTCAATGGTATCACTACTTCAAAGAAAGAGATGAGATATGAAGGTACTAATATTAGCAGGGGGCCTAGGCACGAGATTGGGCGAGGAAACGGGAACAAAACCGAAGCCGATGGTAGAAATCGGCGGGTATCCGATTCTGTGGCATATTATGAAGATTTATTC
>CALUTA010000022.1 GCA_944323585.1 Candidatus Gastranaerophilales bacterium | reverse complement strand
AAATTTGAAAAATTCCAAAAAGAAGAAAAAGAACTTGGTTTGTTTGATAATAAAATAAATTTCTGGCTGAAGGCCTGTAAACAAATTGATGATTTAAAGTCTAAACGCACCCTTAATATTGACAGTCTTATTAAGAAAGCTTATCAGGATGGCGCACAGATGGTTCGTGACAGCATCAAAACCGCTTCTAAGATAAAATAAATAATTTATAATATTCAATAATAAAAGACCTTCTCTTAAAGAGGAGGTCTTTTTTATCTGCAATAAATATCGCCCGAGAAGACGGGATGATTGCCGCTATTAATGCCGCATTGTAACAATTAATTTATATTTTAGCAAAAAATTTTGTTTATCTGTTTTGTCCAAATGGCTAAACAAATAAAGAAGGAGAAAATATGAATAATTTAAAAATAATAGGTTGCAGCCTTGTTGTGGCTGCAGGTATTGGATTTGGTGCAAGAACTGCTATTTTAAAAAGCTATGACAACAAGTACAATAACCAAATAGAACATGTAAAAAAAATTATTAAATACTCCGAACCGGACAGGTTTGAAAGATTAATCAAAGAAGAAAAAAAACTTGGCATATTTGACAGCAAATTTGTATTTTGGGGAGAAGCAGTCAAGCAAATTAATGACTCCATATCTAATCATTACAAAAATCTCAGAAACAATATAAAAAAATCAACAAAACATTTTTAATTAAAACGGAAAAATGAGAAACACTTATGCAAACTGGTCAAGAAGAATGCAAGATTCTTTAAAAATTGACAGTATTGCAAAGAAAGTTTCCCCCGAAGGTGCACAGATGGTTCGTGACAGCATCAAAACCGCTTCTAAGTTAAAATAATTTACAGTAGTTTCAATAATAAAAGACCTTCTCTTAAAGAGGAGGTCTTTTTAATCTGCAATTTCAATTCTTCTAAACTATACTGAAAGCTGTTTTGCTTTTGTCTGTCTGTCGTTCCAGAAGTCAACAAGCATTGAGCAGAAGAATATTGAAGAGTAAGTTCCGATGATGATACCGAGTATCATTGCTAACACGAAATCTTTTGTTGTAACTCCGCCCCAGAAGTAAAGAGCAAGAAGCGTAATCAGCGTTGTGAATGATGTATTTATACTTCTTGTCAATGTCTGATTAACTGATGCATCTACAATTTCTCCGAAAGACATTTTCTTTGAATAATATCTTAAGTTTTCTCTGATTCTGTCGAATACAACGATTGTGTCGTGAACCGAAAAACCTATTACTGTCAAAACTGCCGTGATAAACAATCCGTCAATCTGAACATCATAGAAAAGTCCGAGTATTGAGAACATTCCGACAACAAACAAAACGTCGTGCAATACCCCGAGGATTGCAGCAAGTGCATAGTCAAATCTGAATCTGAATGAAAGATATGCAACAATTCCAAGGAATGCTAAAGCGACAGCTATAAATGAATTTTTGAACAATTCTTTACCCATTGTAGGTCCGACTGAACTTACTGACATCAATTCAGGATTTGAATATTGTTCATTTAAGACACCCGTAATTGTTTCAGTGTCATTAGAATCTTTGTCAATAAATTTTGTTCTGACTGAAATAATTGACTGGATTTCTGATTTGGTATTTTGCTGCTGATCGCTGTTTACGTTCAAAATTTGAAGATAAGGATTTTCAATTCCTTCTTTTTCAAGATTTGCTCTTGTAGTTGCAAGATCTTTGTTTGTAATTTTTTCTTCAATACCGTATTGAAGGATTGTACCACCGGTATAATCAATACCGACTTTTAGCGGAGCATGGTTCGGGTAAGTTATTGATGAATAAATCATTGCAACAATTCCCGGCACCAGAAGCAGAGTGGTAAGCGCCATCCACCACCATCTGTATTTTACAATATGTACCAAGTGTTTTCTGCCTATATTAAACATTTTTTTTACCTTTCTAATTTAACCTGACTAATCCAATATTCCGAAACGGGCTTTTTCTCTCTGAGTTTCGGCTGCCTGATAAGCGGCGCCGATTTCGTCTTTTCTAAGTCCGAATAATCCCGGATGTTTGAGTTCTCCGGTACCAAAGATTAAGTGCATGAAGTTTTTGGTAACTGTAATTGCCGTAAACATTGATACCATAACACCTAATGCAAGTGTAAGCGCAAATCCTTTAACAACACTTGTTCCGAGAAGATAAAGGATTACACAGGTGATTATTGTTGTCATATTGGAATCGAAAATACTTGTGAAAGCTCTGTCAAAACCGGAATTGATAGCAGTGAAAAGGTTTCTTCCTGCTCTCAATTCTTCTTTGGTTCTTTCAAAAATAAGGATGTTAGCATCAACCGCCATACCGATAGACAGGATGAAACCTGCAATACCGGCTAAGGTCAATGTAACCGGAATTGTTTTAAACAAAGCAAACAATATCAAACTATATATAATAAGTGCGATATCTGCAATCAAACCCGGAACATGGTAGAATGCTATCATAAACAGCATAACCGCAGAAAGTCCGATAATACCGGCTTTTTTAGAAGCGGCGATACTGTCAGCCCCTAAAGTCGGGCCTACGGTGTTTTCTTCAACGATTTCGGCAGGAACCGGAAGCGCACCTGCATTCAGCAGGTCAACCATTCTCTGTGCTTCTTCGTAAGAAAATCCGCTGTCTCCGCCTGAAATTTGTGCGTTTCCGCCATATATCGGTTCTCTGATAACAGGTGCGGACTGAAGTTCTCCGTCAAAGAAAATTGCCATCTGCTGGTTTACAAGAGCTTCCGTAAGTTCAGCAAATTTCTTAGCACCTTCCGAGTTGAATTCAAGAGATACAACCCATTGGCCTGACGAATCT
The DNA here is from genome assembly GCA_944323585.1 of Candidatus Gastranaerophilales bacterium. Taxonomy (GTDB): domain Bacteria; phylum Cyanobacteriota; class Vampirovibrionia; order Gastranaerophilales; family Gastranaerophilaceae; genus Scatenecus. Next base: position 12,307 of record CALUTA010000022.1, on the reverse strand, counting down.
GTTGTAAGTTGAGATTTTGAAAGGTCTTTACCTGTAAGCCCTGTAGATTCCCATGTAATAACACCTTTTTCTTCTTTTGCAGGTTTTTTGAATTCAAGCTGTGCAGTTTCACCAATAAAAGCTTTTGCCTCTTTCAAGTCTGTAACTGACGGAATTTCTACCAGAAGTCTTTTATCTCCTACCTGTTGAACAACAGTTTCTGCAACACCGAGTTTGTTAACCCTTTGCTCAATTGCAAACTGCAAATGACTCATAGTTTCAGGGGTGATTTCTTTTACCTGATCGGTAGGCTGTGCTTCAAGCACAAGACGTGAACCTCCGACTAAATCAAGCCCTAGTTTTGTGGGTTTCATAACAATTACTGCAATTGCAGTTATTACAATTGCCATAATTACCCAGAACATAATAATTTTGTTTTTCACTTTTTTATTCCTCTTTTAATGTGTCTTTATTTTCATATTTTAATTTAAAAAATAATACTTAATTCCATCCCTAACCGGCTAATTCTTCTTTTGCTCTGTCGATAACATCAAACAATTCAGCCTTTTGATTTTCATCAAGCTCTACAAGCGGACGTCTTAGGTATTCTTCAATTAAACCTTTATGGCAGAGTGCTGCTTTAACAGGAACCGGATTTGGCGCCATAAACAGTTTTTTGAAAACAGGGAAGAGTGTTTTATGCATGTTGCGTGAAGCAAGAACATCTCCTGTTTTGAAGTTTCTGATCATTGATTTAATTTCAGAACCGAAAAGATGTGATGCAACCGAAATAACGCCATGAACACCGAGTGACAGCATCGGAAGCGTCAGGCTGTCATCTCCTGAATATATAGCAAAATCCGACGGACATCTTAATTTAAGTTCAGAAATCATATCCATATCAGGGCAGCTCTGTTTAAGAGCAACAATATTTGGAAAATTTTCAGCAAGATAAGCAACTGTTTCAGGCAGCATATTCACACCAGTACGTGACGGAATGTTATAAAGTATCACAGGAATGTCAGCGGATTTGGCAACTGCTGAAAAATGTTCAATCATACCTTTTTGTGAGGGTTTGTTGTAATACGGAACAACTGAAAGAATGGCATCAACGCCTTCTTTATAAGCAAGTTTTGTCATTTTAACAGCAGTTTCCGTTGAGTTTGAACCTGCACCGAAAATGACTTTCGCTTTGTTTGCAGCCGCACGTTTGACAGTGCTCAAAAGTTCCAGTTCTTCTTCGTGTGTAAGAGTCGGACTTTCACCTGTAGTTCCTGCTGCAAGCAGTGCCTCACTCCCGTTATTAACAAGAAATTTTGCCAGTTCTTCAGCCTTATTATAGTCAACTTCCCTTTTTGTGTTCATAGGTGTAACCATTGCGGTAATGACTTCGCCGGCATCATATCTGAGAGCCATAAAAACCTCTTTTCTTTTACAATATCCCTAATAGCCTAATTATATTACAAATATAATTTTACATGAAAAAATCTTTTTAAAATATTAAGATATTTAATTTCTTTTTGTCTAAAAATTGTAGTTTATGATAACATTTTAGATATGGACTGGTGGAAAAATTTAAACAGAAAGAAGAAAGCTTACATACTTGCGCTGGTTACGCTTATCGGGATTTTGGTATGGGCATTTGTATCAGCGGGAGTTATCACGCACAATTTTAACAGGAGTCAGCTTCAAACTCAGGAAGATAAGCAGGAAGCTTTGATAAACGGTCTGATTCTGACAGAAACAAAAGAAGCTTCAAAATACTGGGAAATATACGGCGAAACAGGAACTTATAACAGTACAAATGAACTTGCAATAATGGATAATGTTATAGGCAATTTTTACGACGAAAACAATGATGTTGCAATGAGTTTTGAGTCGTCGCACGGTACATACAATTCAAAGAAAAATGAAATAATTTTATACGCAGATACCAGAATAGTCATAAAAGACGGAACAACGCTGATGACGGATAGACTTACCTGGTCAGGTTCGGATAAGCCTGTAAAAGTCCGCGGAAATGTCCGGATAATAAAGAACGGTGATTTATACGCGCAGGCGGAAGAAGGTGAAATTGCACCTGATTATTCAAGTTTTAAAATTATGGGGCATGCCCAGTCAAAACTTTACGACAAAAAGGAGATTAAATGAAAAAGGTCTTAATATCTTTAATAAGTATATTTTTACTGGCCGGAATTGCAACTCAGGCTGCAGATCTGGTTATAGAATCAAAGACGCAGAGTTTTAATGAAGGCGAAAGTAAAATAAAGTTTAACGGAGATGTAAAGGTTACAGTTGGCGATGTTAGGGTAGAAGGTCAGAAGGCAGATGTCGGCGTAACAAAGGATCAGAAACTTGATACGGCAACTTTTTATGACAAACCATATGCTTACGAAATAAAAAAGAATAAAAAAAGAGAAGTAAAAGCTAATATTCTAAAGCTTTCGCTTATAACAAAAGTCGTAAGGGCAGAAGGCGATTCTCAGTCAATAGTTTTTGAGGGCAAAAAGCCGATAGTTGTAATTAATGCCGATGTACAGGAATATGACACAAAAACAGGTATAATGACCGCAACAGGTGCTGTTACGATTTTGTACAAAGAAATTGAAACATTTTCAAACAAAGCCGTAATAACAACGACAAAGAACGGCGATCTTAAAAATCTTGAATTAATTGGTAATGCAAGGGTTAAACAGGAAGAAAACGAAGCGTTTGCAGATAAATTTCATTATGACGCTGCCACAAAAATGCTTACTGCAACAGGCAATACAACATCAAATGCAATGATGGACAACGGTGAAACTTTAACATTGAAGGCTAACCGGCAGGAATATACACAGGATACCAATACATTTAACGCAAGCGGAAATGTAAAAGTCTGGTATCAGGATTACTTTGCGCAGGGACCTAAAATTGCGGTATATCCTGACAAAGTTACCAAAAAACCGAATGAAGTTTATTTTGTCGGCCGTTCAAGCATAAGCCAGGGGCCTAGAACAATTTATGCAGATAAAATAAGAATGATAATTAATCCGAAAGATTTTCACGCAGAAGGCAACACCCGAACAGTAATTAAAAATATCGGTTCCGGCGGTGACAGCGACGAAGATATGACACTCGGATTATAGGAGAATAGCAATGACGAAAACGGAACAGGCATTGGAAGCTTTTAAAAAACGGGATTATCAGGCAGCACTGGATATGTTCAGTTCAGTTGTAGAGAAATGCGAAGACACTGCTGAAATAAGAAATAATATCGGACTTTGCTATTACAATCTCGGAAATATAGAAAAAGCGGAAGATAATTTTTTGAAGGCGATTAAACTAAATCCTAAACTTCCTCAGATTTATATAAATCTTGCTGATTTATATTATAAAGCACATGATTTTGACAGCGGAATCCAGCTTTTATCACAGGGTGTTTACGAAATGCCTGACGAAATGGTAATAGCACACTATCTTGCAAGGTTTTATATGGAAGATGCAAGGCTTGATCTTGCAATTGATGAGTTAGAAAAAATTCTGGAAAAACAGCCGGAAAATTATGACGCATACTATGATCTGGGCAAAGTGCATTTTGAACTCGGAAACTATGCTCTGGCTGCGGAAAATTTTGAAAATGTACTTGAATACAAAGACAATAACGAATGGATTTATTACTATCTCGGTCAGGCTTACGAGGCTAATGATGAGATTGACAAAGCGTTGTCGAATTTCTTAAAAGCAATTGCTGTGAATGATGAATTTAATCCGGCATACAAAAAAGCGGCAATTTTATTTTTGGCCCGCGGCGATTATGATGACGCAATAGAGTATTTCGAAACCTATAGAGATATGAATATTCCGGACGAAGAAAAACAAAATATTCAAAACCTTATAGACAGAATTAAGAAGAAACAGGAAAATGACAAGTAAATACTGGATAGCTTTTTCTGCGATAGAACAAATTGACAGTGCTTTTACATTGAAACTTTTCGATTATTTTCAAAATATCGAAAAAGCCTTCAATGCGTCATCTGATGATTTGAAAAATATAGAGGGTTTGAGTGTAAAGAAAGCTGAAAATTTCCTAAAATTCCGTGACAAAATAAATCCTGATAAAGTTTTGTCAGATGTTGTAAAAAGAGGCATAAAATATCTGACGTTTGAGGATGACAGATATCCTGTCATGCTTAAAAATATTGACAATCCCCCATCGGTTCTTTATTACAAGGGCGATTTGGACAGTATAAATTTTGAAAGAACTCTGGCGGTTGTGGGGTCTAGAAAAACAAGCAAATACGCAAAAGATGCCGTGCATTTGATTGTATCGCAGCTTGCAAATACGGATATTTGTATAGTTTCCGGGCTTGCCTCCGGAATTGATACTTCTGCACACCTTGCAGCCCTCGACAGCAATTTAAAAACAATCGGAGTTATCGCAAGCGGGTTTGATTTTGTATATCCGTCTGCAAACAGCGATTTGTACAGAAAAATTGAAAACGGGAACGGTGTAATTTTTACGGAATACTTCCCGACATTTGAACCTTTAAAATTCAGATTCCCGCAGAGGAACAGAATAGTTTCGGGGCTTTCCTACGGAACTCTTGTTGCGGAAGCTTCAATAAAAAGCGGGGCACTGATTACGGCTAACCTTACTCTTGAGCAGGGCAGAGAATTGATGTGTATTCCTGGGCTCATTACAAACCCGAATACCGAAGGAATTTATAAGCTTCTCAAAAACGGTGCAACTCTTGTGACTTCGGCTAATGATGTTTTGGAAGCCCTGAACTGGGAAGTGAAACCGGCTGAACAATTAAAAATTGATCTTTCCTGCCTTGATGAAATAGAAGCAAAAATTATGGATGTCATAGAAATAGAAGAAAAAGGGGTTGATGAAATAATGTCCGCGACAGGGCTTGATTTGGACACTCTTTTAATCAACTTGACAACCATGGAGCTTAAGGGCATAATAGAACAGGTCAACGGCGACAGATATAAGAGGGTTTAAGAATATAAATGGCTAAGACGGCAGAAACAGCGGAAAAAACTACAAAAAAGACTTCCGGTAAAAAAGAAAAAGCGCTTGTAATAGTTGAGTCTCCTGCAAAATCCAAAACTATCAGAAAGATTTTGGGAGACGGTTACACTATAGAAGCCAGCTACGGCCATGTCAGAAACCTTCCGACAAAAGATCCGTCAACAGAAAATCTGGGATTTGATATAAAAGACCATTTTAAACCGAAATTTGAAGTCATTCCCGGTAAACAGGCCGTTGTGAAAAAGCTTAACGATATGGCGCAGAAAGCAGATAAAATTTACCTTGCATCCGACCCTGACCGTGAGGGAGAAGCAATTGCCTGGCATGTCCGCCAGCTTTTGAAAGTGCCTGACGAAAAGGTTTTGAGAATTGTATTTAACGAAATTACACCGAAAGCCGTTAAGCATTCGGTTGAAAACCCCAGAGGCATTGATATGGATATGGTGAAAGCCCAGCAGACCCGCCAGATTCTGGACAAACTCGTGGGCTACAAACTGAGTCCGGTCTTGTGGAAACAAATCGGCAACAGAAACCTCTCGGCAGGCCGTGTTCAATCCGTTGCACTCAGAATGATTTGTGAAAGAGAAGACGAAATAGAAGCTTTTGTCCCGCAGGAATACTGGTCAATCCATACAGAACTGGACAAAGACGGTAAAATATTTGAAGCGGAACTTGCAAAATACAAAAACAAAGCCGTTGAAAAAACAATTAAAAATCAGGAAGAAGCGCAAAAAATTGTCGATTATCTTCAAAGTCCGGACAGAGAATTTGAAGTTGAAAAAGTTACTAAAAAGACAATGAAACGTAAACCCACGGCGCCTTTTATAACTTCAACCCTTCAGCGTGCCGCAAGTTCAAAACTCGGTTTCGGTGTTCAAAAAACAATGCAGGTTGCCCAGAAGCTTTACGAAGGTATTGAAATCGACGGCACCCCTGTCGGTCTGATTACGTATATGAGAACCGACAGCGTAAGGGTTTCTGATGATGCGCAGGGAATGGCAAAGGATTTTATTCTCACAAACTTTGGTGAAAAATACTACCCTGAAACCCCGAATGTTTATACAAAAGGCAAACAAAACGTTCAGGATGCACACGAAGCAATCCGCCCGTCATATCCGGAGCGCACTCCTGACAGTATTAAGAAATACCTAGACAGCGACCAGTATAAATTATACAAGCTTATCTGGAATAAATTTATGTCCTCCCAGATGGCAAACGCAGAAATTGCAAACAAATCAATAGAAATCAAAGCCGGTGACTGCCTTTTGAAAGCCGGTACATCCAAAGTTACTTTTGACGGCTTTTTAAAACTTTACAACGACTCGGAAGATGATGAACAGGCTTCGGACAGCAAGATTCCGGATCTGGAAAAAGGTGATAAGGTAGCCTGCAAAAAAATTACTCCTAAGCAGCATTTTACCCAGCCGCCGCCGAGATACAACGAAGCATCTCTAGTAAAAGCTCTGGAAGAACACGGAATCGGCCGTCCGTCCACTTATGCAACTATTATTACGGTAATTCAGACCCGTAAGTATGTTGAAAAAAAAGACAAGGCGCTTGTTCCGACGCTTCTTGGCAGAACTGTTTCAAAACAGCTTGTAAACCAGTTTGCGGATATTATGGATTACAAATTCACGGCAGGCATGGAAAGCAAGCTTGACGAAATTGCTGAGAAAAAAGCTGTCTGGAATGATGTTTTGGAAAAGTTTTACGAACCGTTTATTGCGGAAGTTAATAAAGCCCTCGGAAATAATGAGCGAGTAAGAATTGAAAGCAACATCAAATGCCCGAACTGCGGCCGTCCGATGCTTGTCAGAACCAGCCGCAAAGGCCAGCAATTTCTTGGCTGTTCAGGTTATCCGGAGTGTAAAACGGTTATGTCAATGAATGCTTTGACTGAAAATATGCAGGATACACCTTCTGAAGAAGAAAAATGCGAAGAAAAATGTGAAAAATGCGGCTCTGATATGGTGTTTAAGCAAGGCCCTTACGGCAAATACCTTGAATGCACCAAAGAAGAATGCAAATTCCGCAAACCTTACCGCCGCTCTACCGGTGTAACCTGTCCAAAATGCAATCAGGGTAAAATAGTTGAAAGAAAATCCAAAAGAGGCACTGTATTTTTCGGCTGTGACAGGTATCCGGACTGCGATTTTGTTCTCTGGAATGAACCGACCGGCGAAACCTGTCCTGATTGCGGCTCTCTGCTGGTTAAGAAAGTCCTCAAAAAAGGAACAACAATAGAATGTTCAAACCGCACCTGCGGTTATAAAGCACCGGAAGAATCGGCGGATAACCGGTCTGAGGAATAGTGCATTTGCATTTTACAAAATTTCTGATAAACTTATACAAAAAGGAGATTTTTTATGCAGGAAATCCGGTGGATACAAAGGTTTGAAAATTATAAGAAAGCTCTGTCCAATTTGGATGAAACAGTTCAATGCATAAAAACAAACGGGATTAATAAAATCTATATAATGGCGCTTGTTCAGGCTTTTGAAATAGCGTTTGAACTTGCGTGGAAAACATTGAAAGATTACTTAGAATATAACGGAACAGCAACTGATACTCCCCGTGAGGCAATAAAAACCGCATTTTCGCAAAATGTGATAGAAAACGGTAATCTTTGGATAGAAATGATGGAGGCGAGAAATAAAACTTCCCATACATACAGAGAGGAGTTTGCAAAACAGCTTGCGGACAGTATTTTGAATGATTATTTTATTGAACTTCAAAATTTGTCAAATACGTTGCAGGAGAAAATCTGAATGGCAGATTTCGGGCTTGATAATCAGACTATTACGTTAATTAAAAATCTTTTCTCAGGAATTGATACGATTGAATCTGTTAAAATTTTCGGCTCCAGAGCAAAAGGGAATTATAAACCTTCATCTGACATAGATTTTGCTATTTTCGGAAATTTTGACGAAAAATTTATGCTGCATATTTTGTCTGAATTAGAGGAACTGCCTGTTCCGTATAAGTTTGATGTTTTGAATTACAACACGGAAGAAAATGAAAATATAAAGCAAAGCATTGATACTTACGGCAAAATATTTTATAAAAAAGGAGATGTGTAATATGGAAAAGTTCGGACTTATAGGATTTCCCTTAGGGCATTCAATTTCGGCATATATTCATAAAGCCGGCTTTGAAAGCCTCGGCATAAACGCAAGTTACGAACTTCTTGAAACAGATCCTGAGGATTTGGTTGACAGAGTGAAATTTTTAAAGCGTGAAAATTATTCGGGTTTCAATGTCACAATTCCTCTGAAGCTTCCGATATCGCTTTTTGTGCAGGAAGTAGACAAATACGCAGATATAGCAGGTGCCGTTAATACCGTAAAAATTAATCCCGACAAGACCTTTAAAGGGTTTAACACTGATGCTTCAGGTTTTAAAAAAGCAATACCGAAAGACATTGATTTGACAGGCGGAACAGTTGCGCTTCTCGGAACAGGAGGCGCAAGCAGGGCAGCCGTTCTTGCTTTATCAGAATGCGGTGTGAAAGAAATCGGAGTTTATACAAGAAATATCCCGAATGCTATGGATTATATGGCATATATGCGCAGACAATTCCCTCAAATTACCTTTGAAGTCTACCAGATTGACCAGATAAGAGATTTGTCAAAATACAAAATGCTTGTTAATACTACTCCGATAGGCATGCAGGGAAAATCAGCCGACATGACACCTGTGGAGGAACCTGTATTAAAAACAATGAATGAAGGTTCCATTGTTTATGATGTAATTTACAATCCGAAAAAAACAATTCTTTTAAAAACCGCTGAAAAACTCGGTTTTAGGACAATAAACGGTCTGGATATGCTTATTTATCAGGCTATGAGTGCTCAGGAAATCTGGTTTAACAGAACACCGGATTTTAATGCAATGAAAGTTGCGGCATTGGAAAATTTATAAATTTAAAATAAAACGCAATTATCCCTTGAGATATGCCAAAACAGAATAAATTTATCATTCAGAGTCTGTAATATGGGATTCTGCGCTTCGCTCAGAATGGCGGGAAAATTGCGCAACTACAAAAAAAGATTAAAAAAGGCGCCGATCTTTAGATCGGCGCCTAAAGCATTTGTAGTTAAATCCTAAACTATTTGCCGTTAACAGCAGTTTTGAATTTTTTACCGGCAGAAAATGCAGGAACTGTTTTTGCAGGGATTTTTAATTCCTTGCCAGTCTGCGGGTTACGGCCTGTTCTAGCAGCTCTTTTACGTGCTTCGAATGTACCAAAGCCTACTAAAGTTACTTTTTTACCTTTAGCTACTGTTTTCTGGATTGTATCAACCCAAGCTGTAATTACTTCTGCAGCTTCTTTCTGTGTAACATTAGCTTTTTTAGCAACTTCTTGTACTAACTCTTCTTTGTTCATAATCAAACTCCTTTACTTTATGTACATGCTTCATTATAGCTAAAATTCAAATATATGCAAGTATTTTAAGGAATTTTTACATTATAAGATTGATTTTATGCGCATTTCTATGTTTTTCTGGTACAATGTTATAGGATGTCACAAAGCTGGGGAGAAGAATTTACCTTAATACAGAGGATATTATGAAAGAACGCATAGTTTTATTTATAATAGTTTTCGGCATGGGGATATTCATTTATATATTCCAGAGTTATTTTAACACTATGTGGGGGCTTGCATTTTTATGTTCGGCGATGGCGCTTTACGTGTTGTTTATGAATATAGCGTACAAATTAAAAAAACGCCAGCTGCAAAAGCACCCGAAAATTATTAATCCGGATTACAAACCATTTGTGAGTATTCTTATTCCATGCCACAACGAGGAATCCGTAATAGAGCATACGGCCGCTAATATTATGAGTCTGGATTATCCGAATTATGAAATTATCTTGATTGATGACAGAAGTACTGATAATACAGCAAAAGTAATTCAGTCGATAGCCGGCCGTTTTGATAAAGTTACGGCACTTATAAGAGAAAAAGATGCTTTTCCGGGAAAATCCGCAGTATTGAATGATTCCTATAAAATTGCAAAAGGTGATGCAATTTTAGTGTTTGATGCGGATGCGACTGTGGAGCCTGATTTTTTGACCAAACTTGTTTCGGAACTTGAACCTAAAGATGTTGGGGCTGTTCAGGCAAGAAAGGTTATCAGAAACAAAAACTACAATCTTTTGACCAGATGCCAGAACAATGAATACACAATGGATACCCATTTTCAGGTTACACGTGACTGCGTGAAGGGTGCTGTTGAGCTTAGAGGAAACGGTGAACTTATCAAAAGAGAAGCCATAGAAGACATTGGCGGATGGAATAATTACACAATAACTGATGACCTTGATATGTCTACACGTCTTCACATAAAAGGCTGGGATATCAGGTTTTGTGCTGATGCTGTTGTTTATGAAGAAGGAATTATTTATCTCTGGCCGCTTTACAGACAGAGAAGAAGGTGGCTTGAAGGTACAATAAGAAGATATCTTGAATATTTTGATCAGGTTCTGTTTTCCAGAAAAATGTCTTTAAGAGCGAGTCTTGATATGACGGCATATGTGTCCGAGTTTATTATGCCCGGGTGGTTTATACTTGAAATATTAATTAGGCTTTTCAAAATTCTGGCAAAAGATGCCCCGACGCAGACGCTTTATTCTTCAATTGTTCTGGGATGCATAATCGGGCTTGGTTTTTTCCTTGCAGCAAGGTATGCTCTGAGGCGTTATGACAATTTGCCGAGGCTTGATGCTATGTTTGAAGCATTGCAGACATCCGTTTATCTTTTCATAATCTGGTTTCCGCTGGTATTATTTATAACATTTAAAATCCTGTTCTTCAAAAAAGATATGGACTGGGGCAAAACAGCCCACGGGCTTGTTATGGAAGAACAGGCAAATATTGATGAAGAAAAATTGATAAAAGCATAAAAGGAGATTACAAATAAAATGACAGAAACACTTGCAGATGTAAAAAGCAAAATAAGAAACGTAAATGATTTTCCAAAACAAGGAATAATTTTTAGAGATATAACAACGGCTCTTAAGGATGCAGAAACTTTAAGAGTAATGATAGATTATCTTTGCGACCAGTTTAAGGGAATTAAAATTGACTATATCGCAGGGATTGAATCAAGAGGCTTTATATTTGGCATGCCGATGGCATACAAGATGAATGCGGGTTTTGTACCTATCAGAAAGCCAAACAAACTTCCTGCTGAAACTTATTCTCAGGAATATTCTCTTGAATACGGCACTGATAAAATCGAAATTCATAAAGACGCACTTCCTCAAGGTGCGAATGTTTTGATAGTGGATGATCTTCTTGCAACAGGCGGAACAGCAGAAGCTGCCTGTAAACTCGTTAAAAAAACAGGTGCAAATCTTGTCGGGATTGCGTTTTTAATTGAACTTGAAGATTTGAACGGGCGTGAAAGGCTCAAAGATTGCGGCGAAGTGATTTCAATGCTGAAATATTAAAGAAAGGATTATTTATGCAAATACAGAATGTAAACAATTCTCAGCCCTCATTCAACGGATATATAGGCCGGAATGTTTATGCAGTTGTAAACCGAGCCGCAAAAAATTCAATTAATGCACTTGTACACGAGGCTAATGCCAAAAAATATGCTGTAGAAGGATATAAGTTAGTAGATATTGCAAAGAAACGTACAAAACTGCTGGAAAAACTTAAGAACTATATGGAGCCGTTCCATCCTGAAACATATATGGACGTTGATAATTCCGGGAATTTTTCACTCAGGAATAAAAAGTTAAATAAAATATTAAGTTTTGATTATCAGCCTGACTTGCCTAAAAAATATTTTGATATTGATTATGCTGAATTAAATACAAAACATATTGATGATATAGAAGAATCTGTGGATCTATTTATAAGATATAATGAACCCCAATTAACCAACACTTTCTTTTTTGATTCTTATGCACAGAATCGTTTAGATGATGCAAAAAAGCTTTCATTATTCGGAAGAATAAAGACATTCTTTGCCGCAAGAAAACTGGATAAACTGGCACCGGAATTCAATGTGGAAGGCGGGTGGAAAAATAAACTCAAAGAAGTTCAGAGTAATGCAAAAAAAGAGCAGGCTTTAAAAAAAATAATTAATAAAATTGATAAAAAAGAGAAACAGAAAATTATAAAAAATAATAATAAAATGGCAGAAAATATTTTTTAGAATTAAATTTGAAGCTTAAATTTTTTGTATAAAGCCGGTTCAAAAATAAAGCCGGCTTTTTATTATGACTCTTTTTTATAAAGTTTGTAGGCTTTGCCAAGTGCTGTAACGGCTGAGGTTTTCACAATAGTATTTT